>CAYQRT010000099.1:0-9806 GCA_964419695.1 uncultured Spirochaetaceae bacterium
AGTTCCCGGACATTGGCGGCCGCGGCGTCGGGGAGTCCGTTGCGCCGGGCCAGGTCCTTGAGCGCGGCCGCGGCGATCTCAGGCGCCACGGTGCGCGTCGAGCCAGCCGGCGATCATCTCCAGCGGCTCGTCCTTTTCCGGTTCGTTGAGAATCTCATGGTAGAGGCCGTCGAACACCCGCAGGGTTTTGTCGGCCGAACGCACGGTGTCCATGACCAGCGGGGAACCTTCCGGCGGCATGATCCGGTCGGCGCCGCCGTGGAGCACGAGAAGCGGCAGGGACACGGAGGAAAGGAGACCGCGCGCCCGCTTGATCCCGTACAGCATCTGGCATCCGGTGCGCGACATCATCTTGCCGCGGTAGTAGAGGGGATCGCGGCGGGCCGCCTCCAGCACCGCCCGGTCCCGGCAGGTGTCTTCCATGCGGAAATCCTGCACCCTCAGGCGCGGCAGGCAGGTGCGGTCAAAAAGACTACGTCTTTCGTCAACCGAAAAAATATATTCTTTCCAGACGGACATGCCGGGTTCCTCCGGGGCGGGATGCTCTGCAGTATAGATCGGTCCGGGGTCGTTGGACAAGCGGCGGGGGCGTGTCCCGGCCGGCATCCGGTCTTGACGCGCCGTTTTTTCCCTCCCGCGCTTGTCTTTCCGGCCGGCTTCCAGGTATGATACGAACATGCTCGATTTTAAATTCATCAAAGACAACCTGGACCTGGTCAAGGCCAACATCGCCCGCCGCAACGTCAAGGCGGACGCCGACCTGGCGGCCCGCCTCTATTCGGACCGCTGCGCCCTGGAACAGCGGACCGACGACCTGCGCCGGGAACGCAATGAAAACGCCGCGGCCATGAAGGGGAAACTGGACAAGGCCGACCGCGACAAACTCATCGCCCGCGGCCAGAAATTGAAGGAAGAGATCGGCGTGGTGGAGGCGGAACTGGCGGTCGCGGAAAAGGAATTGAAGACCGAGGCCGGGAAGATTCCCAACCTGACGCATCCGGACGTGCCGGACGGGGTGGAAGAACGGGACAGCCGCGAGCTGGATAAGAGCGGCACCGCACCCACGTTCGACTTCCCGCCCAAGGATCACCTGGAGCTGGGCCGGTCGCTCGACATCCTGGACTTCGAAACCGCCCAGAAGGTGGCGGGACAAAAATGGTATTACCTTAAAAATGAGGGCGTGCTGCTGGAGCTGGCCCTGGTGCGCTACGCCTTCGACATGCTGCGCGCCGCAGGGTTCACCATCACGGCCACTCCGGACGTGGCGCGCGAAGAGATCGTGGAGGGCATCGGGTTCGCGCCGCGCGGACCTGAGTCGAACATCTACCGTATCGAGGACGAGGGGCTCTGCCTCATCGGCACGGCCGAGATCACCCTGGGCGGCGCCTTCGCCGACACCATCCTCAAGGAAGAAGACCTGCCCCTCAAAATCGCCGGGGTCTCCCACTGCTTCCGTCGGGAGGCCGGGGCGGCCGGCCAGTTCTCCAAGGGGCTCTACCGCGTGCACCAGTTCACCAAGGTGGAGATGTTCATCTTCTGCCGGGCGGGCGAATCGGACGCGTTTCACGATTACCTGCTCAACCTGGAAAAGAAGATTTTCTCCGGCCTGGACATCCCCTTCCGCGTGGTGGACACCTGCGCCGGCGATCTGGGCAACCCCGCCTACCGCAAGTTCGACCTGGAGGCCTGGATGCCCGGCCGCGGCGACTCAGGCGACTGGGGAGAGATCACCAGCACGTCCAACTGCACGGACTACCAGTCCCGCCGCCTCCAGATCCGCTACAAGGAAGCGGGCAAGAGCGTCTACGCCCACATGCTCAACGGCACGGCCGTGGCCGTGTCCCGCGCCCTGATCGCCATCCTGGAGAACTTCCAGCAAGCCGACGGTTCGGTGCGCGTGCCGCCCGCCCTGGTGCCGTACGCCGGCTTCGACGTGATTAAAAAGAGATAACCGGAATTCAATTCACCACAGGGATCGTCATCCTGAGCCCGTCCCAGAATGACGCGCTCTGCAGGCTGATATTGCAGTCCACCCTTCGACCAGCGACCGCCTCCGGCGGTCGCCGCTCAGGGTGACGGTTGTCTTTATTCCTTGTACAAATATACCGGATGCAGACCGTTGATGCCTTTGAGCTTGAAGTTTCCCAGGAGCTTGAACTTTTTTTTGCGGGTCGCGTCCAGTTCCTTGTGATATTCCCCGGTGACCAGGAGGCGGTCGCACTCCGGGAATTTACTCTGGGCCACGGAGGCTTTGTCCTTTTTCATGTCCGTATAGCGCACGCCCTCCACCCGGAAGGCCACGTTGGTGGCATTGCCGTGCCGGTCGCCGTTGGGCTCGACCAGGCACTGCCCGTGGTTGAGGCAGAGGCGGACGCGCAGCTTGACCTTGTTGGTCTTCTTGGCGTTGTAGGCTTTGACCTTCTTTAAAATGTCGGCCGCGGCCGAAAGCCCGTGGGCGGGCTTGCCGAAGGTGACCAGGAAGCCGTCGCCGGTGCCCTTGGAGTAGGCGGCGCCGTAGCGGGTGAAGATGGGAAAGGCGACGGAGTTCAGGGTCTCGGTGATGTCCATGGCCAGTTCGTCGCCGTACATGTTCACCAGCCGGGATGAATCGGCCAGGTCCAGCACCAGAATGGTCTCCACCTTGCGCGTCTCCATGGTGAAGGTGGAGCCGGTGCCCTCCTCGTCCCGTCCCGACTTGGGCGGCGCGGGTTGGATGGTCGTGTAGATGATGAACTTGATCCAGGTATTGCCCACGATGATGGTGCAGCCGTGATTGAGGGCGGTCCGGCCGCTGATGCGGACGTTGTTGACGAACGTGCCGTTGGTGGAGCCCAGGTCCTCGATCCAGACCGAACCGGATTCGTCGCGCTGGAAACGCGCGTGCTTGCGGGAGACGTTGTTGTCGTATCTTATCTGGAAATCAGCGGCCTCGTCGCGGCCCACTACGAAGGGGAAGCGGTTGGATTCGAAAATCCTTCCCTGGTCCTCTCCCTTGGTGACCAGCAGCCTGATATTAGGTGCCAGTACCTGCGTGTAGGATTTCGCCATACCCCGACCTTTTTATTCACAAATTTATAAAAACCACGTGTTCTGACACGGTCCAACGCCACATTTCACCTATAAAATCAAGTATAACTTATGTCATGCGCTTGTCAAGAGAAAGGGTATGGTTTGGACCGGGTACGGGCGGGGCCGGCACGAAACAGCCTGGTCAGCGCCCGGCTGAGACGGACAGACGATCGATACCCGCCACTTCCTCGGGCGAAAGCGCGAGCGCGAGGGCGCGGGCGTTGAGACGGGCCTGTTCGGGACGGGACGCGCCGGGAATCACGGCCACCCGGCCGGGATTTTTCTCCACCAACCAGGCCAGAGCCGTCTGGGCCGCGGACGCACCGTGCGCCTCCCCCACCCGCTCCAGTTCCCGGACCAGGGGCGCGGTCCGCACCAGCCCACGCCGGTCCAGACCGGAATTTCTCCGCCGGACCCAGGGGATCTTGACCACCTGGGAAGGATCGCGGTGGAAACGGCCGGTGAGCACCCCCTGGGCCAGGGGCGAGTAGGCGATGATCGTGACGCCCAGGTCGCGGGCGCAGTCGAGCACGCCGTCCGACTCAATGACGCGGTGCAGCAGATTGTAGCGCACCTGGTTGGAGGCCAGGGAGAGGCCGCGGCGCTCCAGGGCCCGGTGCGCCTTGACCATCTGCGCGGAGGAGAAATTGCTCACCCCCACGGCCCGGATTTTTTTTTGGTCGCAGAGATCGGCCAGGCGGTCCATCTGGCGGGGGATGGAAGAGAGCGACAGGGGCATGTGCACCTGGTGGAGGTCCACGGGATAGGGATCCAGGGCGGCCGCGCGCGCGGGGAAGGTGCGGGTGATGGACGAGGCGCGCCGCCACAGCGGGAACCACTTGTCCGCGATGACCACGCTGCCCGGCTGTACGTCCAGGGCGCGCAGGGCCGCGGCCAGCGTCCGCTCGGACACGCCCCGGCCGTAGACCTCCGCGGTGTCGAACCAGGTGACGCCGCCCTCCAGCGATTCGCGCACGATGCCGACCACGGTTTGTTCGTCCAGGCCGGACCAGAAATAGCCGCTCATGCCCACGCCGCCGGCGAACTGCCAGCACCCCAACCCGACGGGTGAAATTTCAATGCCGGTCCGTCCCAGTGTCAATTGTTTCACATGTCCTCCCCGCCGGCCGGAACGCACGCCCGCGGCCGCTGTATCAGCTGCCTTAAGCTTACCCATTTGCGCTTCACCGGGCAAGGCACGGCGGGACCGGCCGTGAACAACGCCTATCCTTCCCCGCCGGATAGTGGTATATTCAAGCATGAATCACCCTTCACGGCGCGGCCGGACGCACGTGCGGCCCGACGCGGGTATACGCAACGCCGGACGGGAACCCGAGGCCAGGCAGGAATGGTACCGGCTGGACAACGCCGCCACTCTTTTCAGCCTGGTGTCTTCGCCCACATTCACCTGCATGTTCCGCATCGAAGCCGCGCTTAAAAAGCCCGTCAACGCGCGGCGGCTGCAGCACGCCCTGGACAATGTCATCGAACGCTTCCCCTACTACCAGGTAAACCTGGCCCGCGGACTCTTCTGGCATTTCTGGGACACCACCCCGGCCAAGCCGCTCGTTATCGCCGATTCGCCCTTTCCCTGCGAGCAGATGCCCGTTACCCGGCGGGGAATCTTCCCGTTCCGGGTGCGCGCGCGCGGGAACCGCGCGGCCGTCGAGTTCCACCACAGCATCACGGACGGGGCCGGCGGCATCGCCTTCTTCAAGGCCCTGCTGGCGGAATACCTGCGCCTGTCCGGGAAGCGGTTTTCGGATAAGGGCATCTTCCGGCCGGAGGAGACCCCCGCCCTCTCCGAGTACGAGGACGCCTACAAGAAATATTACAGGCACGGGACCCCTTCCCCGGTCAGGGAATCGTCCGTCTGCTCCCTGCCTCTGAAAAAAGACCCGAGCCGGCCCTACACCCGCACCACCGGACTGGTGCCGCTGGCGGATCTGCTTCCGGCGGTCAAGCGGGCGGGCGTGAGCCTCACCGAATTCCTGACGGCGGTCCTGCTCGAATCGTTCCAGGACGCGCTTTTCGCGCTCCCGGAACGCCGCCGGCGCCGCCGGCTGCGGCCCATCCGGATCATGGTGCCCGTCAACCTCCGCAACATCTACCCTTCGGCCACCATGCGGAACTTCTCCCTCTACGTCAATCCTTCCATAGACCCGCGCCTGGGACGGTATGAATTCACGGATATCCTCAAGGAAGTCTACCACTACATGAAAACGGCCGTGGATAAAAGAAACATCAATCGGCAAATCAGGCGCAACGTTCGCGCCGAATTGCACCCCCTGCTGCGCGCCACGCCCCTTTTTTTAAAAAAGCCGCTGCTGAAGATCGCCAACAATGTGCTCTTCACCAGCGTCAACAACGCGGTGCTCACCAACCTGGGCCGGCTGGACGTACCGGCCGGCATGGCCGCGGAGATGGACGATTTCCGCATATTTTTTCCGCCCAGCCCGGGAGTGAAGGTCTGCCTGGCCTTGTCGACCTACAAGCACGATCTCTGCTGCAGCTTCGGCCGCCTTTACCGTGAGGCGGTTATCGAACGGAATTTTTTCCGGAAACTGACGGGGTTAGGGATGAAGGTGAAGATATGCTGAAAACCATTTGGTTTTCAGCGTATCCGATAAAAGTGGTTTTCCAGTGAGTACGGGTATCATGCAAAAAGGAGGCGCCGTGTCATATTGCATCCAATGCAGGGTGGAGCTGGAACCGTACGTGGACGCCTGCCCGCTGTGCGCGGCCCCCGTCCGCCCGGAGCGCGGCGCGACCGCCACAAAGAAAGCCAGGTTCCCCGACCGGCCCGCGCCGGCGGCCGAAAACACCCGGCGGCGCATGATCCGTTTCCTGGTATGGGAAGTCGTCAGCATCATCCTGGCGTCCGCCCTGGCCATCGTGCTGCTGACCAACCTCATCGTGGACCTGGCCGTAACCTGGGCCTGGTATCCCATGGCCGCCATGGTCCTGGCCTGGCTGCTGGCGAGCTTCCCCCTGCTGCTGCCCGGCCGGCCCCTGGTCGTTTCCGCCCTCACCGCCGGTTCCATCCTGCTCTTTATGGCGTTCATCGATTTTATCGACAACCTGGCGGTGGACTGGTTTCTCCGCATGGCCCTGCCCATCTCCGCGCTGGTCATACTGGTCACCACCGGGGTGATCCTCTTGAGCGTCAAGATGAAGAAAAAGGGATTCAACATCGCCGCCTTCATCCTCTTCGGCACGGGCCTCCTCACGGCCGGGCTGGACGCGATCATCACCTTCCAGCTGGAGCGGACCATCCGGCTTTCCTGGTCGGTCTTTGTGATCATTCCCGTCCTGTTCACGGGGTTTTTCTGTCTCTACATCCACTACCGGCTCGGCCGGGCCACGAATTTGAAAAAGTGGTTCCAGCTGTAGCGAGTCGATCCGTCCGCACGCCCGGATAAAAGGAGATTGCATGTCCGTTCGCTTCCGCCGTCACTCCCCTTGGGCCGCCGCCGTCGGCCTGGCCGCATACGTCATCCTGGAGGCCGCCTGCGCCTCCACGCCCCCGGTGCGCGCGCCGCGCGGCGTGGCCGTCCTGGAGGAGGTGACCTTGGGCGGCGCCCGGCAGTGGGTGCTCATCCGGGGGCGGGACGCGTCCCACCCGCTCCTGCTCTTCCTTCACGGCGGACCGGGCATGCCGGCCATGCCCTTTGAACACGCGCTGCGCGGTCTGGAAGAGCGGTTTACCGTGGTCATGTGGGACCAGCGGGGCGCGGGCAAATCGTTTCATGAAGGCATCCCGCCGGATACCATGACGATCGAGCGGTTCGTCTCCGACGCGGCGGAACTGGTCCGCCTGCTGCTGGACCGTTTCCACCAAGAAAAACTCTATCTGGTGGGCCACTCCTGGGGAAGCATCCTGGGCGTGCGCCTGGCGCAGGCGCATCCCGAATGGCTCTATGCCTACGTCGGGGTGGGCCAGGTGGCGGTCATGACCGAGAACGAGCGCCTGTCCTACGAGTTCACCGTGCGCCGGGCGCACGAGACGGACAACAAGCGCGCCCTGGACGAGCTGGCCGGCGTCACTCCGCCCTACCGCGGCCGGTTGGAGGAACTCTTTACGCAACGAAAATGGCTCGAGACGTTCGGCGGGGTGCTGTACGGAAAAACGTCGCACGATGCGCTGATCGGCGCGGCCCTGGGCTCCAGCGAATATACGCTGGGCGACCTGCTGAACATCGACCGGGGGTACCGGTTCACCATCGGCTGTCTCTGGGACCAGATGCTCACGGTGGACCTTCCCCGCCAGGCGCCGCGTCTGGAGGTACCGGTGTATTTCTTTCTGGGCCGCCACGACTACAACACGCCCTTCGTCCTGGCCCAAAAATATTATGAGACGCTGCAGGCGCCCCGCAAGCGTTTGATCTGGTTCGAGCGGTCGGCCCACGTCATCATCCTGGAAGAACCGCGGAAATTCATCGCCAGTCTGGTCTCCCCCGTGTTGGAGGAAACGTATCCGGCCGCGCCCTGACGGCCCCGGCGCGAAAGTTGCTTGACCAAACAATGGGATGGGGTTACAATGGGCGCAAATCATTTCACTACTCAAGGAGAAAAAAATGGACAAAATCGATCATCTCGTGAAGGGAATTCCCAATCAGCTTCTCAATATGTTCCGCGGGTTTTGCACCATGGCCGGTAAAACCGAAAGCGAAGGCATCATCGACCTCATGATCGAATACATTGAAAAGAATTCGGCCGGAGACAAATCCAACTTCTTGAAGGTGGTGGAAGAATACCGCAAGAGCAAGAAGAAGTAGTCTCACTCGTCATGACCGCCGGCGTACTCACCGCCGGCTTTTTTTTTCGCCCCGGCCGCGGTCAAGCGCCGCGACCGTTCCGGGCGTATGGATGGGCATATGAAATCATTAGGCAGTCATACCTTCCGCCTCATTCATGGACTGAAGCTCATGCTCCCGCTCATCATCCTGCTTGGCCCGGGAGCCTGCCAGCCCGAACGGATCACCGTCCTCACCTACAATGTGGACAACCTCTTCGACGGGGTGGACGACGGCACGGAATACCGGGAATACGATCCCGGGCGGGGCGTGTGGACCGACGCGCTCTTCCGGACCAAACTCGCGCGCGCGGCGGCCGTCATCGGGCGCGCGGTGCCCGGCGGACCGGATATCGTCTTCCTCCAGGAGATCGAAAACGAACACGTGCTGCGCGAACTGAACGCCCGGCTGGGCTACGCCTGGCTCGCGGTCAACCGCCGTCCCCCGGCCGCGGCCACGGTGGGCATCCTGTCCCGCTTCCCCTTGAGCCGCGTCACGGTCTACGAACTGCCCCGTTACCGGGGCCAGCCGGTGCGGGAGATCCTGGAAGCCGCCGTGGAGGCGCCGGGAGAGACCCTGGTCCTTTTCTGCAACCACTGGAAATCCAAGACCGGCGGCGCCGCAGCCACGGAATCGTCCCGACTCCAGGCCTCCGCCCTGCTCCGGGAACGGGTGCGGGCCGCGCGCGCCCGCTTCCCTGCGGCCACGGTCATCATGGCCGGTGACCTGAATGAAAATTATGACGAGTACGCCCGGGCCAAAGGCGCCTACCAGACCGCCCTGCTCCGGGCCGCGGACCGGGTGCCCGCGGCCTGGTACAAAACCAGCCTGGTCCTCTCCGGAAATCCGGCGGCCTGCGACATTGCAGGAGACAAAGTCACGGTCTACGAACCCTGGTTCAATTACCGGGGCACGCCGGCCGGCAGTTACGTGTACAAACGCGATTGGGAGACCATCGACCACATCCTCCTCCTGCCCGGTTCCAGCACCTACGCATTGAGTGATTTTTCAGTGTACAGCGACGCGGACATGCTCACCCCGCGCTCCCGGACGCCCCTGGCCTGGAACAAGCGGAAGCCCCGTCAGGGATATTCCGACCACCTCCCCCTGATCATGACCTTCGTCCGGAAGTAGCGGCCGGCATCGTCTGTCACCCTGAGCTTGTCAAAGGGCGACGCAGGCGGCCGGCCAGGGTTTTCAGTTCCTGCATATGCGCCCGGGTGAAATCCGCTCCCTCCAGCGGAAAAATGGAGTTGTTGTGCGTCAGGGGTTCGGTCTCCAGGGGATAACGCGAGAGTGCCACGCTCTTTTGCCAAAGCGGGGTGCCGGGAATGGGTGAGTATTCGGCCACGAACACCTGGACGCCCGCGCGGGCGGCGGTGCGGATGGACTTCTCCACCTCCGCCGGGCGCTGGCCGGGCAGGCCGGCCAGCACGTAGACCGCCGCTTCCCCCGGCCGGTACCCGCCCGAGCGCAGGGCGTCCACGGCCCGGTCAAACAGGGCCGCATTGTGCTTGCCGTCCAGCGCGGCGTGAAACTCGGGCGCGGAACTTTCGTAGCCCAGCTTGAAATTAATGACCCCGGCCCGCTTCATGAGCCGGGCGATCCGCTCGGTGAGGAAGGCCACGTGCAGTCCGTTGGGCGCATGAAAGCGCAGGGCCGGGCCCGCGGCGATCACCCGTTCCAGAAAGGGGATGATCCCCGTCTCCGCTTCGGCCAGGAGCGCGTCGTCGTAAAAGGCGAAGTCGGTCACGCCGAAGCGGCGGTGGATACGGAGCACTTCCTCGAACAGGTCCTCTCCCCGCCCCGGGTCAAAGGCGCCCGAGACCAGGTGCGACGCGCAGTAGGCGCAGCGCAGGGGACACCCGGTATGGAGACGCACGGCGGCCGCGTCCCGGAAACCCTCCGGCAGCAGGGCCTGGGTCCGGGGCAGCGGGCCGG
>CAYQRT010000100.1:0-6669 GCA_964419695.1 uncultured Spirochaetaceae bacterium
ACGCGCACCTTGCACACCCCGCAGGTGGCCCGCCCGCCGCAGGAGGAGGGAATGAAGATACCCTCGCCGCTCAGGGTGGTGAGGAGCGAGGAACCGCCCTTGACCGTAAGGGTGCGCGCCCCGCCGTTGACGTCGATCTTCACATCCCCGTAGTTGTTGACGATGAGGTCGATGATCACGATGACCAGGGCCAGCACGGCGCTCATGGAGGCCACGACCAAGGACGCTGTCAGGACAAGTGCCATAATCCCTCCCTACTGGACGGCCAGCATGCCGGAGAAGCCCAGGAAGGCCATGGCCATGAGTCCGATGGTGAGCAGGGTGATACCGGGGCCTTTCAGCCCGGCCGGCACCGGAGATTTATCCACCTTGAGCCGGATGGCGGACAGGGCCAATATGGCGAGCCACCAGCCCACCCCGGACCCGAATCCGAAAAGCAGGGCCTGCAGGGGACCGTAACTGCGAATCTGGATGAAAAGCACCACGCCCAGAATGGCGCAGTTCACGGTGATGAGCGGTAAAAATATGCCGAGCGCCATGTACAGGGCCGGGGAAAGCCGTTCGATGACCATCTCCAGAATCTGGACCGTGGCGGCGATGACCATGATGAAGACGATGAAGCTTAAGAATCCCAGTCCGAGCGGCTCAAGGATGAAATGGTCGATGACCCAGTTGAGGATGGAGGTGATGGTCATGACCAGGATGACCGCGATGCCCAGCCCGTTGGAAGACTTGAGGTTGCCGGAGATGGAAATGAAGGAGCACATGCCCAGAAAGTTGGAGAGAAGGATGTTGCTGGTGAAGATGGCGGCAAAGAGGAGGATCAGGGGGTTGATGGGGGGCGCTGTCATCGTTTCTCCTTTCCGCGCATGAGGCTTTTGGCGATCCAGATAATGATGCCGAGGATGAAGAACGCGCTGGGGGCCATAAGCATAATGGTCCAGGTGACGAAGCCCGCGGGCAGCACGGGGAATCCGAACAGCGTCCCGAATCCCAACAGCTCGCGGATGAAGGCCACGATGAGAAGCACCGCCATGTAGCCCGCGCCCGCGGTGATGCCGTCCCAGAATGAAATGAAGGGTCCCTGGTTTTGGGCGAAAGCCTCGGCCCGGCCCATGATGATGCAGTTGGTGATGATCAGTCCCACGTAGGGGCCGAGCGAGCGGGAGACGGCGGGCAGAAAGGCGCGCAGCACCAGATCCACCAGAATGACGTAAAAGGCGATGATGAGCACCTGGGTGATCATGCGCACCTTGCGCGGGATTAATTTTTTAAGGGCCGCAACGGTGAAATTGGAACAGGCGGTGGTGAAAATCACGCCCAGGGCCATAATTGAAGTGTTGAGGAGATTGTTGGTGACCGCCAGGGTGGAGCAGATGCCCAGGATCTGAATGAGAATCTGGTTTTCCGTCCACAGGTTGCGCACCGCCACCTGGCCCAGGGTAAGCTTCTTCATGAAGCGCCTCCCGGGGCGGGATTGGTTTTAAGCGCACCACGCAGGCGCTCGAGCGCCTTGTTGAGCATGGCGTCGAAAAGGTTGGAGGTAAGGCTGGCGCCCGTGATGGCGTCGAACTTGCCATTAGTGAGGTTGGGATCGCCGGCGCCGGCCGGTCCCACGGAAAGGCGCCCCCCGGGGGGGATGGTTTCACCGCGGAACTGTTTCTTGAACCAGGGCTCGTCGATGCGCCCGCCCAGTCCGGGGGTTTCGTTCTGGGAGATGATGTCCACGCCCAGCACCTTGGTCACGTCCGCGTTCACGGCCACGGCGAAGGTGACGGTGCCCCAGAGTCCGGGACCGCGCGACACGGCCGCGTACACGGGTTGGCCGTCTTTGACGGCCTTATAGTATGTATCCTCCCCGGCCGCGCCGGGAGGAGTAAATTCTTTTACCGTGGTTTGGAAAAGACGCAACGCCTCTCCGTCGTCGGCGTAGACGATGCCCAACGCGTTGAGCACGGCCCGGGCGCGCGTTGTTTGGGCATTACGCGCCACCCGGTCGCTCAGGCCGTTGTTGACCAGCGCCAGCGCGAAGACGAACACCAGACTGACGATAAACATGAATACCACGGTGTAGATTTTACCTTGTGAGTTCATGCGGTTCTTTTCCTGAAGATATAATCAAGCAACGGGGCGAACATATTACCCAGGAGCACGGCGAAACTGGTGCCCTCGGCGAACAAAGAGAATTGCCGGATGAGAATGGCCGCCACGCCGATGATAACCCCGTAGATCAGTTGGGAGGCCGGTCGCTTGGGGGCCGATACCGGATCCGTGGCGTAGAATACTGCCACAAAGAGGAGGCTGCCCGCCAGCAGGGCGGACGGGGGCGGCAGCGCGGCCGGGATGCCCGCCAGCCAGAGGGCAAGCGTCAGCAGGGCGGCCCCGGCCAGGGTGGAGAGGATGATCCGCCAGTTGGCGGTCTTGGTGATGATGAGAAAAACGGCGGCGGCTATAATGGGAATGACCGCGCTTTCCCCGAACGAACCCGGCCGCACCCCCAGAAAAAGGGAGAGGAGGTCCGGGGCCGACTGTCCGGCGCGGGCCAGGGCCAGGGGCGTGGCCGCGGTCACGGCGTCCACTCCGAATTTCCCGGCGGAGATAAAGCTCCCCGTCATAAAGGCGGGAAAGGCGATATAAATGAAAAGCCGGCCGCTGATGGCGGGATTGAACACGTTCCGGCCGAATCCGCCGAAGGCCATTTTGGTGATGACCACGGCGAAGACGATCCCGATTAAGGCGATCCAGAAGGGAGCCGTGGGCGGAAGCGAAAGAAGAAAGAGGAAGGCGGTCACCAGCACCGCCTCGCTTACCTTGGGTTTCTTGTCCCGCGGGGTGCGGATACGTTCAAAGATCAGTTCAGCCAGAACGGCCGCCGGCACCACCACGGCGGTGAGCACCGCCAGCGGCAGGCCGTAGAGGTAGACGGCGAAGGCGTACACGGGGATGAGGGCGATGAGGACCCGCCTCATCATGGGTTGTTTTTGAAAAAAAAGCATTAGTTATCAGTCCTCTGCGATTACCTGTATATTATCCGCTTACGGGATGAATGGCAAGCTGATGCGGAAGGACCGGACCGGAGGTCAGGCGTTCCAGCTGCGGGCGGCACCCGGCGGCCGCAAGCGCCGCTGTGGCCGCCAATACCACGAACCCGGCCCGTGCCGGCCGCCTGCCATGATCACTGGTTTCAACCGGACTCACCGCGCCTGACGGTACGGTTGACGTGTATTCCAAAATGACCTATCCTGATCAATCAATTCAGTATAAAGAAAAACCGATTTCCGACATTGCTTCAGGAGCGAGGCATGCAGGCCAAACTTACCATTAACGCAATCGCGAAAATGGCCAAGGTATCCAAAGGAACGGTCTCCCGTGTCATCAACAACCAGCGCGGCGTGGGAGGTAAAACGCGCGAACGCATCCTCAAACTCATCAAGGACCTCAACTACAAACCGAGCGCCATCGCGCGCAGTCTGGTGTCGCTTAAAACGAACAACATCGGTATCGTCGTACCGTCGGATTTCGGTTCGGGAATCAGCACCTCCTTCTGGTCCCGGATTCTTTCCTCCATCACCAAAGCCGCGGCCGGTTTCGACATGTGCGTCCTGCTGACCACGTTCAACGTGGAGGATGACGACGTGGAAACCTCCTACAAGCGGTTGATCGCGGAGCGCCGGGTGGACGGGTTGATCACCTTTGCCGACATTCTGGGCAAGCGGAGGACGGCGGAACTCATCGTGGGCAAGTATCCCTTCGTGAGCATCGGCCGCGACGAGGGCATACGGCACCACTTCATCGACGTGGACAACCGGGAGGGGGCGCGGGCCATGACCGAACACCTGGTAAGCCTGGGCCACCGCCACATTTTCTTTCTCTGCGGGTCAAAGACCCTGCCCAGCGTGCGGGCCAGAATGGCGGGCTTCAAGGACGTGATCGGCACGTATCCCCAGGTCAAGGGCAAGTGCCTGGAGGTGCCCTATACCAACCATGAGACGCAGAAGATGATCGTCCGCCTGCTGCGGGATCATCCGGATGTGAACGCGCTGTTCATCGGAGCCGGTAATTTCGTAATGGACGGATTGATCGCCTGCAAGCATCTGCAGCTTTCCATCCCCGGAGACATCGCCTTCGCCAGTTTCGATGATGTGGAGTTTTTCAATTATAAAAGCCTCCTGACCTCCCCCATCACCTCCATTTCGCAACCGATTGAGGAATTGGGGCGGGAGGCGGTGAGCATGCTGCACGCGCTGCTGCAGGGGGATGACAAGGTCTCCCGGAAAAATATCCTCCCCGTGACCCTCAATATCAGGGAATCATGCGGCGAGCTCGTGCGCCGGCCGGGCGGGGAAGCCTGACCGGAACCAGTCTCCGCCGTTCCCCCCACGGCCGCCGCCTTATCATTCAAATTGACAGCTGGGTGACCCCGCTCTATACTTAATGGTGAGGATGACGCGTAATGGGACGAAGACTATCGATAGTGCTCCTGGCGGCCTTGTTCTGCATCCCCCTCGCCGCCGGAACGGCCGAGGACGGCGTTTCTCCGGGGATGGCGGTCTTTCAAAATATCTTCCCGGGCTTCGGCGTGGGGTCCCTGGCCCAGCACGATGCGCTGGCCGGCTCCATACTGTTGACCGCCGACGCGGGGGCCGGTTTGCTGGTGGCCATAGGGATCGTCCTGCAATATTGGACTCCCGCCTCACCCGGCACAATGGACCCTTCCGATATTTTCATCGTGACCGGGATGTGTGTCTACGCCGGGGCGAAGCTTCTGGGCATTATTTTCCCCCTGCTCCACGAGGCGTTCCGAAACCCGCCCGTTCCTGCGGACTCAGGCGGCGCACCGTCGCCCACGTCCGCGATCACCGTTCAGCCGGGTGTGGTCCGTGCCGGTGACGGCCGGCCGGCGCTGGGAATAACGGTTCATGTGGCGTTCCGCTAGACGCCGGCGGACACGGTGACCGGCACAGATGATGCGGCGGCTTCCCTTCACATCCCCCATCAACGACGCTCCCGTCTACGACGCCGGAATCATTACCTCGACCATGGACGCGGCCGCCTCCCTGGCGGACCGGGGCGCCTCGTTCGGGACCGTGATCCGGGCCGATTTTCAGACGCAAGGCAGGGGCCGCCGGACCTCCGGCGCCTGGGAATCACCGACCGGAGAGAACCTTCTTTTTACCGTTTTACTTGAAAAAGATCCTTCACCGTCGGCGCTCCTCAGGACTCCGCTGCTGATCGGCCTGGCCGTGACGCGGGCGCTGGAATCATTATATGCGATCGCCACCGTGATCAGATGGCCGAATGATATTCTAGCGGGCGACGGGAGGAAAGTGTGCGGCATTCTCTGCCAAACGCATCGTCGCTACCTTCTGGCCGGCATCGGCATCAATTGCAATCAACGGATTTTTCCCCCGGGGCTGACGGACAAGGCCGTGTCTCTGTTCCTCCTTATTGATAGAGAGGTGGATCGAGACGCCGTGCTGCGGGCCGTCCTCGAAGAGTATGCGGCCATGCGGGTGGGGCCGGATCCGCGGCGGGATTTGGAAGGACGATTGGCTTTCCGGGGGGAACGGCGGTTATTTTTTCCTGATGATCAAGGACAACCGGCGCTTGAGGGAGTGGTCGAAGGGCTGGGGGAAAACGGAGAGCTGCTCCTGCGGACGCCCGACCGCCTGCTTTATCGTCTCGTGTCCGGGCGTCTGCGCTGAAGTACGGTCGCCGGGATGCGTGCGCTCCGCGGGCCGGACCCCGGCTACAGTCCCAGGGTCTGCATGACCGAGGTGAGGGCCCCGGTATAGAGGCGGACGGGCAGGTAGAAGATCGCGGCCAGGGCGCTGAACTGCAGGCCGATGAAAAAAACGAACAGGATGGGAAAGCCCCGTACGGCCCGGAAAAAACGCTCGGTGGAGGGGAAGAGAACGCGGAGGAGCGCCGAGCCGTCCAGCGGCGGGAGGGGGAGCAGGTTGAAGACAAAACCGAAGAAATTAAAGCTTCCCACCAGGCGGATGACCATGACGGCGGCGGAGTTGGATTTTCCCGTGACGGCGGCCGCGAGCACCGCCGCCATTCCGGCGACGATGGCAAGAAAGAGGTTCATGAGCGGGCCGGCCGCGACCGCGGCGGCGTTGCCCCATGTGCGCGGTTTCATCTCCGCGGGGTTGAGCCTGGTGAAGGCGCCGCCGATGAAAAACCCGGCCAGAAACCACGTCAGTCCCGGCAGGATGACCGATGGAAAAATGGAACGCCGGATATGCACCAGGGGATTCCAGGAATCCACGCCGTCCTTGTAGGGCTGCGTGTCTCCGTAGAGCCCGGCCACCTTGGCGTGCGCCGCCTCATGCATCCCGAAGGACAGCACCAGAAAAACGTAGGCGAGAATCATTTCCAATGGATGGCTCAGGAACAACAATCCCATGGTTCCCCGATCGTGAGTGAAGGTGTGCCGCCCACTCCCATAAGGTAGGGCATTTTCCTTATCGGCGCAAGAGCCGGCCGTTCCTCCCGGCGGGCGGAAGGCGAAAGCTCTTGTGAGAAAAGCGTTTTCCCGGTAAGATGGGGGCGAACGGGAGGACAATGAGACAGCCTAATATATTTCAAATCAGAAATCAGGTGCGCAAACCCAAGGTGGGCCACTATTATCTGGCGGCCGTCGGCTTGACGGCCCTGGTGGTG
>CAYQRT010000100.1:6769-9798 GCA_964419695.1 uncultured Spirochaetaceae bacterium
GGCCTGGTTCGCCGATGCGGACGGATTGCTCCTGGTGGTGGACCGGGAGACGGCGCTGGCCCGCACCTTCGTGCCCTCCGATCTGGTGCGGCTTTCCGACTTCGGCATCGCCTGCCAGCCGGCCACCTGGAAAGTCCGGCGCGTTATCATCGACGATCTCAAGGCCATGTTCGAGGCCGGCCGCAATGCGGGCTTCGGGTATTTTGTATTTTCTTCCTACCGTTCCTACGACGTGCAGGCGGGCCTCTACCAGTATTGGGTCAAGCAGCTGGGCAAGAAAGAGGCCGACCGCTCGTCCGCCCGCCCCGGGCACAGCGAACACCAGCTGGGCACCACGTGCGATATCTCCGTGAAAGGCATCAAGGGCAACGTCTTCGACGTATTCGGCGACACGGACGCCGGCCGCTGGCTGGCCGCCAATGCCCACCGGTTCGGGTTCGTCATGTCCTATCCCGAGGGCAAGGAAGACGTGAGCGGCTACATGTACGAGCCGTGGCATTTCCGCTACGTGGGCAAGGAAGTGGCGGCCGTCATTTACGAGAACAATCTGGTCTCCCCGGTCTTCATCCGGGAATTGGGCGCCCTGCGCGACGAACGGAACGGGCAACGCTGAACCGCCCCAAGAGGAATACCGTCTATGAAAATCAGGTATAACGCTCCGGTGATTCTGACCTTCTCGCTGGCCAGCACGGTCATCTTCGTGCTTTCCCAGGTGATCCCCGGGTTCAAGGAGTTGTTCGTCGTGCCGGGCACCGGTATGTATTTCAACGTCCTTTCGCTCGACGGCCTGCGTCTCGTCTCCTACATCTTCGGGCACGTGAGCTGGGAACATCTCATCGGCAACTTCTCCATCATCCTGTTGGCCGGTCCGGTCCTGGAGGAGAAATACGGGTCGGTCAGGATGTTCGTTATGATTCTTTTCACCGCCCTGGTCACGGGCATATTCAACGTCCTCGTCCTCCCCAATCCCAGCCTGGGGGCGAGCGGCATCGCCTTCATGCTTATTTTACTGATCTCCGTCACCAACGTCCGCCACGGCGAGATCCCGCTCACCCTGTTCGCGATCATCGCCATCTTCGTGACCAAGGAGATCATCCAGATGTTCGACCCGAACAACCAGATCAACGAGATGGCCCACCTGATCGGCGGCTTCTGCGGCGGCCTGTTCGGATTCATCTTTGCCCGTGAGAAAAAGCCCAAGGACAAGGACATTGACAAGGGCCCGCCACAGGGCAAGCCCGACATCTATATCTCTCCCACCGATCCGGGGACCATGAGTTGAAGGCTGGGGAACAATGATCCCCGCGAGGCGCGGACGCTGATTTCGCTGATGGGGAGGAAGAGGAAATGGGAACGACTGACACATCCGGGCTGTTTGGAGAAGTAAAAACCGTTGTCGCCGGTAAGCGGGGTGGTATTGACCCTATTGTTTTTCCGGAAATAAAAGAGACGATATACTTCTCAAGTTATATGCCAGGCAAGGCTTCTTGGTTCTACTTTAGCCATAATACACCGAACGTCATCGGTGAGTGGCAATTCGCCTTCACTGATGCCAAATCAATCAGGGACATTCACAGCCTCATGAACATCACCTTTTGCGGTGAGGGTTCTTCGAAAATACAGGTTAACTCCGTAAGAAGACCGATGTCCGGTTTGAAGCTTTCCGTTGAGGCGGGAAATCCGAATTCATCCGACTTTACACTGACATGGAAAGAAGATTTTTCCCCCAGGAGCGTGGTGGCCTACGTCGGTGAAGTATTCGTGGCCCGCCGGGTTGGTGTTCCCCAGCCGGTGATCGCCCTTAAGTACCTGAACAATCAACCTGTTCCCCGAACCGAAGGGATCATTACTCTCGAATATGCGTTTCAAAACACGTGAACTTTCTTGTATCGGGAACGATAAGTAAATGGCCTGAACAATTCGCGTTCATCGTTCCAACGACGGGATAGGGAATTTTCGATTATCATTCAATACACCCATTCCTCATTGCTCCTCAACCGTTATTCCGCCATACTCTATTTATGGGCTACTACGATCTCCCCGCCCCGGAACGGAAACGACTCTATGCCGGGATGGAACGAAGCATCACCCGGGACGTAAGGGCCGGCCGGCCGGACAATATTGAAAAGTACGCCGCCGACCGTGACATCTATATCCGGAAAAACTGTTACCTGATCCTGGGCCGGTTGTATTATGCCGACGTGACCGCGCGCAAGCAGGTGTTGACCGCGCTGGACGAGCTTTCCCGGTCGGCCGACCCTATGATCAGGCAAACGGCTGTCTATGCGTTGGGCGAAATAGGGAAAAGGGATTTCGGCGCTGTCGAGCCATGCCTTGCATCTTTTCTGCGCGAGGCCAATCCCTCGGTGAAAAAGGGGTTGACCGGGGCAATCAAACAGATGGGTGAGAAGAATCCCCGGCCCGTGTTCGCCTGGGCGCGGGCCAGGCTGAGCGGGTGTGACGTGGATCTGAAAACCAGAATCCTGCACGGCCTGGAACTGAGGGGCCGTACCCATCCCGAGGATCTGCTTCCCATACTCAAGAGCGTGCTTAAAGAAAACGCTGACCGGAAGACCGGACGGATGGTCGTCCATATCGTGGGCCAGATCAGCTACAAAAAGGGGTGCCTGGAGAAGGTGCTGGACGAACTGGATACGTGGGAGGACAAGGAACTGGCGGCGGAGTGCGCCGGTGAGATTATCGATGTCCATAAAAGGTACGCCCGGTTCAGCGCCGTGACTCCCCGGGAAGCGGCGCGGTACGTGAGAGAGCGGCTGGGGACGCAAGCGTGACGGGTGCGGTTCAGTACGCCGTCCGCCGGTACCTCCATGCCTTCCGAGAGTTTGAAGCCCACGGCCCGTTTCTTCGGATCATCCAGCGTGTACATGACGTTCACGGCCAGGACGCTTTCATAGAACACGTAACACATATGCAGGGTGCCCACCTGAAAAGCCGACGTTTCGAGTGGCTTTGACGCAAACTCGATAGCGCGTTCCTTTTTCAGAATATGCTTCACATAGTCCAGGGCT
>CAYQRT010000101.1:0-9778 GCA_964419695.1 uncultured Spirochaetaceae bacterium
GGCGCTGACCATGCTCTTTGGTCCGGGTCACCCGTTCCGCGGTCCTGACCACCTGCCCGACGCCACCCTGCTCAAAAAATCGTTTCGACGCCGATCTCTTTCCGCCCACCCCGACCGGGCCCTGGCCCTCGGCCGGAAGCACGAAGCGTTGACCCGCGAATTCCAACGCCTCTCCGACGCCTATCGTCTGCTGCTGCCCCTGGCGGCCGTCCGGCCGGCCGTGCACGTCTGGCACCGCCGGACCGCCGCGCAGGCTTCCCGGCGGCCGCCGGCGCCGGAAGACTTCTTCTGGCGGCTGAAAACTCCGCCCGCCGTGCCGCTCCGCTTTGCGCAGTACGTCTATTACCGGGGCCTGGTCAGCTACCGCTCGCTCATCCGCGTGCTGGTCCGCCAGATGCAGGAACGGCCCCGCAGCGGAGAAATCGCCGTGGCCCGGGGCGCGCTCACCCGGCGGCAGGTGAACACGGTGCTCGCCTCGCAGATCCGGGGCGAACGGTTTCTTCAGGCGGCCGCGCGGCTGGGATATCTGGCCGACCCCGAGGCGCGCCGGATCCTCATCCACCAGCGCTCGTTGAATCTGCCCGTGGGCGAAATCTTTGTGGCCGAAGGGCTGCTCGCGCCCCGGAGACGGGACGTCCTCCTGCGCGAATTCCGTGAGCACAACCGCTCCTGCGCGGCACGCGCCGTCTCCTGACCCGCACCCCTGGCATCGCTTGTCACATGCTTACTCGTGCATTATCCTATCACCTGGAAGGAGGGTGACATGGGGAAATTGCTCGGTAAACCCAAGGTGGGCCTGGCTCTTTCGGGAGGAGCGGCGCGGGGCCTGGCGCATATCGGGGTGCTCAAGGTCATCCAGGAGGAGAATATCCCGATCGCCTGCGTGGCGGGCGCCAGCGTGGGTAGCCTCATGGGCGCCCTGTTCGCGGCCGGCATGCACTGGACCGACATGGCGGAGACCGCTCGCCGCATCAAATGGAAGGACCTGGCCCAGCTCACCCTCTCCCAGCTGGGGATCGCCAAGCACGCCAAGCTCAAGGAGATCATCGACCGCCTCATCGGCGGCAAACACTTCGAGGACCTGCCCCTGCCCTTGGCCGTGGTGGCGGTGGACCTGCAGAACGGCCGGGAGGTGGTTCTCTCCTCGGGCCCGGTGGCCGACGCCGTACGCGCCAGCTCGAGCATTCCCGGACTCTTCGAGCCCACGCTCCTGGGAGGCCGCTTCCTGGTGGACGGAGGCCTGCTCAATAACCTGCCCGCGGACGTGGCGCGTACTCTGGGCGCCGACGTGGTAATCGCCGTGGATTTGAACGCTCATGCCGACGAGACTTCGCCGCCCAAAAGCGTCCTGGACATCCTCTACCGGTGTTTCCAGATCGTTCTCGATCATAATGAGCAGGACGAACGCGCCATCGCGGACGTGGTCATTGCGCCGGACCTGAAGGGGAGAAGCTACTACGACCTGAAGCCCCTGGATGAAATGATCGCGCTGGGCGAGAAAGCCGCCCGGGCCGGTCTGGCCCAAGTACGCAAAATCTGCCGCATCGGCTAAGGAGGTCCCATGAATTCCGCCGGCCCCTACGTCATGTACCTGATCGCCGCCCCCGCGGACGCGGCCCAGTCGATCGCCCGGACCCTGGTGGAGGAACACGCCGCGGCCTGCGCCCAGGTCACGCAGCCGGTGACCAGTTTTTTCCATTGGGAAGGTAACCTGCGGCGGGAGACCGAGGTGCTCATTCTCGTGAAAACCGTGCGTTCCCGGAGGGAACACGTACAGCGTGTCATCAGCGATCACCATCCCTACCAGGTGCCGGAGCTGCTGGAAATCCCGCTCACCGGCGGCAGCGCGGCGTACCTCCGCTGGTTGGACGGCGAACTCTCCGGGGAGACCCGACCGGCGCCCCCCGGGACATAATCTCAATTTTTTCACGAACCGTCTTTAACTACGTTCCATTTTCTGGTAAAATAACGCCATCTCTAGAAAAAAATTTTTGAAGTTAAGGAGTTATTATGGCACAAGGCGGCGTGATTAAAATCGACAGGGTCACCGGCGACGTCTATTTTGTCTTTGAAGACGGCAGAGAAGCCCTACCGCCCGTTTTCAAGGTTGAGGTGAAGATCAAGCAGGAATTCGGCGGTTTGGTGCTGTCTGACGCCCTGGTCGAGGCCGAACGGTTCGCGATAGGGGCCATCAAGAACAAGATGCAGCAGAAAATCCGCGGCAAGGGCTGCTTCATCGTCCCGAAAAACATCGATATCAAATACACCGTCAAATACGGCTTCGGGAAGAAACCGGCGCCCCGCCCCCGCATTATGCGCTGACCATTTTCGGCAGACTTGTCGTCTGCTGAAAATGGTCAGCGGTTGCTCGTCCTATCTCCGATCGGCCTGCGCAACCGCCAGGTCAGGGGAAAAGGATTGAAAACTCTCGGTGAGTTTTCAATCCTTCATCCAACTCCTGTCGATGGCAAGATTTTGGGGTATACTGTACAATGACGGAAAAGAAAGCCGTTGGATTTCCTCGCGGAAGGCCCACGGCTTTTTTTCAATTCGGAAAGCGGGGGGTTACCGTGTTTCAAAAAATCATCATGATCGCTTCATGCTGCCTCTGCCTGACCGCGCTGACGGCTTTTGCCCAGGTGGGAACCAGGAAGATTGAGGCTGACGAACGCGTGGCCCGGGTCCTTAAGGAAGCGGATCTCAAGTACACGGTGGACAATGAGGGCGACTACAAACTCTACACCCAGGTGAAGGAGAAACGCCTCCAGGCGGTCTGGATCATCTCCGAAACCCAAAACCTGGGCTCGATCCAGGTACGCCAGATCTGGTCCATCGGATACGTTTCCGACCAGCCCTTTCCCGCCCAACTCGCCAACCGGTTCCTGCAGGAGAACGCCAAAATCAAGCTGGGCGCCTGGCAGGAACGGCGCATGGGGGGCAAATACGTGGCGGTCATCTCCGCCCAGGTGGGGGCCGACGCCGACAAGTTCACCCTCCTCACCTGCATGAGCGCCGTGGCCACCACGGCCGACGACATGGAGATCGAACTCACGGGCAAGGACACCTACTGAAGCGACCACCGGCGCGCTCTTGGCGGTCACCTTCCCGGATATTTAAAAGCATCCCTTGACAATCCCCTCCGCCGCGCTATAGTTCATGGTAACTTCGCGAACCCTCCATTCCTTGAAATCGAGGGTTTTCGAAGTTCCTTGGAAGAATCGATATTTTCATTCTGAAAAGGAAATATCGATTCTTCACGGGGAGTCCAGCCGGAGTTCTTCCCGGTCCGGAAGGAAGCGCCGCATGCCCGTGATAGCCAAAATCGCCAAGATCTTTGTGGTCATCAATTCCAACACCCGCCCTTTACAGGTGGGGGCGGGTGTGGCCTTCGCCCTGCTCCTCGGCCTCATACCCTTTGTGCTCCCGGTCGTTCCGCCCGTCAACCTGTTATGGATCGTTATTTTTCTTACCTCCCTCTTCCTCAAGGTCAACCAGTCTTTCCTGGCGGTCTTTCTCCTGATCTTCAAGCTGCTGGCCCCCCTGGCGTATCCGGCCACTTCCCGGGTGGGCGAGGCCATTCTCTCCGCCCCCTTCCTGCAGGACTTCTTCACCGCCCTCAACAACCTCCCCGTGGTGCCCTTCACCTTTTTCAACTCCACCCTGGTCATGGGGGGATTGGCCGTGGGCCTGGTCCTCTTCACCCCCCTGACGCTGGGCTCAACCCTGCTTATCAAACTCTACCGGGACCGCCTGCGTGAGCGCATAGCACGAAGCAAACTCGTCAAGGGATTTTACAAAATTCCCCTGGTGGGCAAGCTGCGCGGGCTTTTGGGGAACGCGGTTTCGTTCTACCAGGGCATCCGGTGACACGGGGGACGGACATGGAAAAAAAACCGAAGAAGCAGCCGAAGTTGTTCGCCCGGCCGATGAGCGCCGCCGACCTGGAAAAGAAAGTCATGAAGCGCATCTACCTCCGCGACTACAAGGACGCCCTGGGCCGGCTCCTGGTCCGGGATGCATCCGGGTCCTATGCGGTAAAGCCCGGTCTGGCGGCGAAGGACGCGCGCTTGCTGAAAAAAATCGCGGTGAGCGTGCGCCGGAACACGGGTTTCGTGCAAAAGGGAAAACTCATCTTCGCGGCCGCCGCGGCCGTGATCATCATCGCCTTCAATGTCTTGTTCAAGGACATGCTCGTGGAACTGGCCGCCGAAGCCGGGCTCCAGGCCGTGTTCCAGGCCCGCGCCGATATCCGCCACCTGCAGTTCCAGGTCCTGAACGGCCGGATCGCCTTCGACCATCTGGAAGTGGCGGACGCCTCCCGGCCCATGCGCAATCTGTTTGAGCTGGGCGCGGTTGAGCTGAAAATCGACGTGGCGGAATTATTGAAGAACAACGTGGTCATTGACAACCTCATGTGCCGGGACATCCGCTGGGACACGCAGCGCGCCTTTTCCGGCGCGCTGCCCGGCGCGAGCACGCCGTCACCGGAGGCGGCCCGGGCGGACGATCAATCCTTCTCCCTGCTGACCGACGCCGGCGCCGTGGCCGGCGGACTGCTGGAACGGGAGAAGGACCACCTGCAAAGCCTGAAGGCGCTGAAGCGGATGGCCGCCGACTATCCCAAGAATATCGCCGCCTGGGAGCAAAACATCGAGGAACTGGGCCGGGAATTTGAAACGGTCCAGGCGGCGGTCAAGACGGCCGCGGCCATCGATCCGGCCACCATAAAAACTCCGGCCGCCACCACCCAAGCCCTGGCCACGGTGGCCCGGGCCTACCAGGGAGTGTCCGATCTCAAAAGGGACCTGGACGCCGCCTCCGCCGCGTTCCGCCGGGAACGGGCCCTGGTGACCGCGGAAGCAGTGGATCTGGACAAACGAATCCAGGCCGACCGGGCCCGCCTTGCCACACTGCTGGGCAATCCCCTGGGCGTGGGGCGGGAACTGGTTGACGGACTGCTCGACCGGCTGCTGACCCGCCACCTGGGTGAAGCCTGGCGGCTGGCCCGGCAGGCCCTGGCCGCGGCCGGCACGCTCAAGCCCGACCAGGACCGGAAGGCGGCGGCCAAGACGGAGGCACCGGCTCCGGAACAACACTACCGTTTCATCCGTTTCCCCGGCACGGGCGCGCCTAAATTCTGGTTGAAGAACGCCTCGGCCTCGGTCGGCATCTCCCCGGCCGAACACCTGGCCGCCTCGCTTTCCGACGTGACCGGCGAACCGGACATGATCGACAAGCCGACCGCCTTCAGCTTTGAACGGCAGACCGACACCACCAGCCTGCGCGTCTCCGGTTTTCTGGACGGCCGGCGGGACGCTCCCGCCCGCTTCAGCGCCGTGGTGGGCATGACCGGCCAGCCGCTCCTGCTTGAGGAAGGAATGGCGGCGCTCAATATCAGCCGCGTGTCCGGCAGCGTGGGCGGCGGCCTGGAGTTCCTGCTGACCCGCGACAACCGGACCGCGGGCAAACTCGCCCTCACGCTCAGAGACGCGGTCTTCACCAAGGGCCCCTCCCCCACCCGCTTCACCGATCTGGCCCATACCGCGCTCTCCCGCCTGCCGGCCCTGTCCGTCTCCGGTTCGTTCCGCACGCGGGAGGACGGTACCGTGGCCTTTGACCTGGACTCCAACCTGGACGAGGCACTGCTGCCCGTAATCAAATCGATTCTGAACGAACAACTGGCCCTGGCCCAAGCGCAGGTCAAGGCCGAGTTCGACAAACTGCTGAAAGATAAACTGGGGGAACACGGGAAGCTGGCGGCCCGCTACGTGGATATGGAGAAGCTGCTGGCCGGGGACCTTTCCTCTCTCGCCGACGCGTCCCGGCTTTTGGATGAAAAAAAGAAGGAAATCACCAGGGCGGCGGCCGGAGGCAACCTGCCGGGCCTGACCAATACACTGAAGTTTTAGCCGCGTGAGCGGCGGGCCGTGTCAACCGTCCGCCAGATGCTCAAGCCAACCGTCCAGCCGTGTTTTCAATCCGTCCGAAATCGGGGTCAAAGGCAGGCGCACCTCGTCACTGGCTATCACGCCCAGTTTTTTCAGGCAGTATTTGATCGGCGCCGGGTTGGGTTCATTGAAAAGATGGGGAATGACGGAAGCCAGAATTTTCCAAAGACCGCGCGCCGTCAACATATCATTGGCCCGGACCGCTTCATACATGGCCACGAACTTTTCCGTGGCCACATGGGCGGAGGCCAGAATCCCCCCGTTCCCGCCCAAACATAATGAATCGAAATAGAGGATGTCTTCCCCGGTGAGGATGGAAAAGTCGGGCGGCGGATCCAGAAGCAGTTCCATGGATTGCCGGATGTCACCGCAGGAGTCTTTGAGGCCGCGCACGGTGGGAATGGCCGCCAACCGGCGCAGGGTCGCATTTTCAATATTACGGCCGGTGCGGTAGGGGATATTGTAGACCATGATCGGCAGCGGGGAGGCGCCGGCCAGCGCCTGAAAGTGTTCCAAGATACCGCGCTGGTCCGGCCGGTTGTAGTAGGGACAGGGAACGAGCACCCCGGCCAGCGGATAACGGGAAAGCAGTTTCAGTTTAGAGGCCACACGCCGCGTATCGTTGCCGCTCACCCCCGCGATCACGGGCCGGCGGCCGTTCACCTGTTCCAGGATTTTTTCCAGCACCGGAACGTATTCGTCGTCCGCGATGGTGGGCACCTCACCGGTGGTGGCCAGGGGCACCAGACCGGATATCCCTTGGGGGAGGTAATGGTCGACCAGCCTGGTGAGGCTTTTATAATCCACCGCTCCGTTATAAAACGGGGTGATCAGGGGCAGCCAAACGCCGGAGAATGTCATGGGATGATCCTTTCAACTATGACGGGAGTGTTTCTACACAATAATCTGAACGGTTGAAACAGGCAAGGGGCGCCCGGCCGGTTGACGCGTCAGCTGGCCTTCTCCCCGTCCGTATAGCGGTCGTGGATCTCCTTGAACAGGGGATGCACCTTCATGAACACGTCCACGATCTCCGGGTCGAAGGCGCGGCTGCGTTCGCCGGCCACCGCGGCCACGGCCTCCTCGTGGCCGCGGGCCTTTTTGTAGGGACGGATCGAAACCAGGGTGTCGTACACGTCACAGACCGAGGTCAGGCGTGCGGACAAGGGGATGTTCGCGCCGTACAACCCGCGCGGGTAGCCCTTGCCGTCCCAACGCTCGTGGTGCGACACGGCGATCTCCCGGGCCAGGGTGATGTAGTCCTTTTTGCCCTGGTGGCCGGTCAGCGCCTCGGCCACCAGGGTGGTGTGCTTCTTGATCAGTTCGAATTCATCAGGCGTAAGCCGGGCCGGTTTCAGGAGAATGTCATTGGAAACGCCCACCTTGCCGATGTCGTGGAGGATGGCGGCCACCGAGAGGTCCTCAATGTATTTTTCCGTGAGGTGCGGGTCGCGCTGGTGGTAGTTCCGGTAATACTCCCCGGCCAGGGCGCGCATGTAGTGCTCCATCCGCTCCAGATGCACGCCCGTGGACCGGTCGTGGCTCTCCACCAGGCGGGCCAGCTGGTAGATGGTGTCCTTTGTTTCGATCTTCATCTCATTGATCAGCCGGTAGAGAAGGCTGATGGAGAGCTCGCGGCTGCGGACGGCGGTCAGAAGCTCGGTGCGGTCGTCGAACACGCCGATGATGTATTTCCTGCCCCGCAGTTCGATGGCTTTCATGGTCAACTCGACCATTCTTTTCTGGTTGGGCTTGACGATCAGGTCCACCCGCTCGGCAAAGTGCTTTACCTTGCCCGCGAAGAGTTCATGAACCGCCTTCTTGACCCGGGGCGAGGAGACAATATCGAAAAAGTTGCGCCCGTTCTTGGGATCGCCCTCCAGAAAAAACGTGTGCGAGAAGGCTGGATTGGTGTAGAGAAACTTCCCCTGCTCGTCGATCTCAAAGGCGCCATTGTAACTCACCTCCATGATCGCGCCCAGTTTGCCGTACTCCGCACAGAGAATTTCTATCGTGTCCAGCAGGTTGTCGACCTTGAGCTCGCTTTTCGCCATTCCAATTTATATGATAGTAGAGAACGGGCGGAAAAGCAAACCGCGGCCCGGCGTATGCGCGCGGCCGGGGACACTTGAAAAGCGGGCGTATGTATGATTGAATGTGACTCGCGCATGAAATCCCATGTCACCGGAGCAGGCAATGGCGGAAAACAAATTGAAACTCGGCATCCCCAAGGGCAGCCTGGAAGCGGCCACGGTGGAGCTTTTCGGCAAGGCGGGCTGGAAGATATCGATATCGTCCCGCAGCTATTTCCCCGCGGCGGACGACGCGGAGCTGGCCTGCTCGCTGGTACGCGCCCAGGAGATGGCGCGCTACGTGGAGACAGGCGTACTGGACGCCGGCCTCACCGGCGTAGACTGGGTTCTGGAAAACAACGCGGACGTGGAATTCGTCTCCGATCTCATTTACTCCAAGGTTTCCAACCGCAAATCCAGCTGGGTGCTGGCCGTGCCCGGCGATTCGCCCGTCACCCGCCTGGAAGACCTGCAGGGCAAGCGCATTTCCACCGAACTGGTCAACTTCACCAAGCGGTATTTCGCCGAACGCAAGATCCCGGTGGAGGTGGAGTTCTCCTGGGGCGCCACCGAGGCCAAGGTGGTGGAGGGCCTGGTGGACGCCATGGTGGACATCACCGAAACCGGCTCCACGATCAAGGCCCACGGCCTCAAGATCATCCACACCCTGCTCGAGACCAATACCAAGCTTATCGCCAATAAGGCGTCCCTCCGGGATCCCTGGAAGAAGGCCAAGATCCGCCAGATCGCCCTGCTTTTGAACGGGGCGCTCAATGCCCAGAGCATGGTGGGCCTCAAGATGAACGTGCGGAAGAAGGACGTGGAAAGGGTCTGCGCCGTCTTGCCCGCCCTGACCGCGCCCACCATCGCCGGGCTCAAGGACGCGGAGTGGGTCTCCGTGGAGACGGTGATCAACGAAACCGTAGTGCGCGAGATCATCCCCAAACTCATCGACTCCGGCGCGGACGGGATCGTGGAGTACCCCATCAACAAGATCGTCTCCCGCAAGGACTGGATCGACTAGGGGGAGGCGGCCCGTGCATACGCTTTTTGAAGGCATCCTCCATTTCCAGGCCAACGACTACGAAAAGAACAAGGAACACTTCCTCACCCTCGGCCGGCGGCAGGACCCGCACACGCTTTTCATCGGTTGTTCAGACTCGCGCGTGGTGCCGGCCCTCATCACCAACACCCTGCCCGGGGAGCTCTTTGTGGTGCGCAACATCGCCAACATCGTGCCGCCCTACCGGGACACCGGTGAATACGTGTCCACCACCAGCGCCATCGAATACGCCCTGACCGCGCTTTCCATTGACACCATCGTGGTCTGCGGCCACTCCAATTGCGGCGGCTGCGCCGCCCTCTGGCACCCGGAGGTCACCGCGCGTGCGCCGCACACGCGGCGCTGGCTGGAATTGACGGAACGGGTCAAGCAGAAGGTGGAAACCCACTTCACCGGCCGCGCGGTCGACGTGCGCGAGCGCGAGTGGTTGACCGAGCAGTACAACGTCATGGAGCAGATGCGCCACCTCACCACCTACCCCACGGTCCGGGAACGGTTCAGGCAGGGCACCCTCCATGTCTTCGGGTGGCACTATATTATCGAAAGCGGCGCAGTATACAATCTGAATCCGGAGACCAAAACGTTCGAAAAGATGGAGGGACGCTAGGAGCAAAATACGATGCACGTATTTGAAGAGCGGCCCGTTCGACCCTAAGCCCGACAGGCTCCTACCGCACAAACTCCCTCAATTCTTC
>CAYQRT010000102.1:0-9773 GCA_964419695.1 uncultured Spirochaetaceae bacterium
ATCCGGAAGTTCACTATATTGGTCAATATCCATCATCTTTCTGAATAATTTATTATATCGTACATACATATCATAGTAATCCTTTAGAGGCTTCTCTTTAAGTATTGCTTTATACTCTTCAGAATAATTAGCTTCTGCTACATCATCTTTATACTTAAGATATTTTCTATTAAAAGATTGTGACCATGCAAATCCAGAGCTTATAAGATCATTTTGTCTTATCCAATTAGCAATATCCTTTTTATACTCCGGATCATTTTCTCCATGTTCATAACTATGTATTTGCTTGTCTTTATAAGTTTCAAATCTTTCTTTATAAATTCTTTTATATTCATCCAAATCCCATATTTCAAATATTTTAGATAATTCATGGTATGCTTCTGTTGCATCCAGATTAGAATAAGCTTTCTCTCCTTTCTCATATAACTCCTTAGAGATTCTACTTACCATAAGACCAGTAGAAGGATCTACAAGTTTATATAAAGCATCTAATCTATCCATATGATGCTCTTTAGCCCAGGTAAATAATGCTTTTTCTATATTATTAATATCCTCAACTACTTTCTCTATATCTTGTCTTTGCTTATAAAATGCTTCAGAAAATAAATTCCATGATGCTATAAAATATGGATGTGGTATTTCAGAGAATCTCATCTGAGTTCTGGTAAAAAAATCTAACTCTTGTAAAGGAAGTGGCTTACCATTTTTATCTTTAAACTCATTGGGGAATGCTGCTAAGGTGTAAACCCTTTCTTCTCGTTCTACTCTAGCTATAGATAATGCTTCATTTACCTCTCCTGACATCTGGAAGATTTCACTACGTAATTTTTCATAACCTTTAGGATTAGACTCTTTTAACTCACCATAATACCTATGAGTATTTTCTATTATATCTGCATACATATTAAGTTCGTTTATCAAATCTTCAAGATCACGATCATCTAAGTATTTAGAATTAGGAGTAGCATCATCATTTAATTTTTGTTCAGTAATTCTATTATTTAATGCTTTCACAATTAAACCTGCTGAATGCATAATATCCGAAATATCTCCATCTATCAGAGTATTATTAATAGCTTTTGTAAGAGCAGAAACTTGTTTTTTAGCACGTTCTCTATCAACAGAACTAGTAGTTTTGGATGTACTGATCTCAGTTAGTTTAATTTTTGCTCTCCACTGTTTTTCCAATAATGCATTAATTCCATCATATTTACTCTTTTCTCCCATAACAGGAATTGGCTTAAGAAACTTACTTGTCTTACTGCCTGCTTGTAATAAATCAAACTGTGGTTGTCTTTGATCATAATTTCCCCACTGCTCCCTAGGTTTGTATTGAAGTCTTATATGAATAGGAACTAATCTAACCTGTCTGGCTTCTGTTAATCCGTAGACCTCCTGGTTTATTCTACCATATTCAGCCATATTTAAAGAATAAGCATTAATCTTATTCATACCAGCAAGATCATTAATAAGTTGACCATTATCATAATTATTAGAATATGAGTGTAGAGTCTTATAATCATATATAGAATAAGATTTATCTGAAAACACAGCAAGTAAATCCTGAGTACCTCCAATGTTGTGAATTGGATCAGCAACTCTATGTTCTATCAAAATTGTAGCTTTTTTAGAGGGATCAATAGATTGTTGTATTTTATTAATCTCTCTTATATATTCATTAACTAAACCTACCAGAGATTTAAATTGTTCTACATTTACAGCATAATCTCCCTGAGAAGCATTCTTACGGATAGTATTTAAGTCACCAATATTATTATATATAGCATTTGCTATATCAGCCAGTACCTGATGTATCTTAATACCTGCATTTTTATATTTAATATTATCAGGTTTACTTGATTCTTTAGCAGCTGCAACTTTACCGCCTGGAATATGAGCCTCATAATATTTTTTAGAAAAAGCATTAGACACCCTCTCTTTAATTTCATATCCCATCATAGAATATCTTTGATTCTCTCCAGGAGGTAACATAGTATTATCATGAACATACTTTAATCTTGCAAGTACATCCTCAACAGTATCATCTGCCTTAAGATCAAATAGAAATCCCTTATTGATAAAAATATTGCGGATTTCCTCAGGGGTATGATTGATAGGTTTACAACTCATTTTCTTAAATATTACAGCCCACAAGCTAATTCTATAATTCCTTTATTTACTGCATTTAAAAATGCATCACGTTCTAATTGATCTAAATATGAATATTCTGGATATAATTCATTAAAACCAGTTTCATCAAGCCTTACTGTTTGATTTAATGAAGCTTCTATTGCATTTAATACATCTTTTTCAGATTTAACCAAAATTCTTTTAATTTCTTTGTCTTCCATCATATCTTTAATAGCTTGTTCCTTTGCTTCTACTTTATTAATTCCGAAAGGAGTAACTATTCTATTAGTAAAACTTTCTTTAGATAATTCTTTTATATTCTTAACCTTAATCTCTTCAGTAGTTTGATAAATCTCCTCATCAGGAATCTCTCTTATAATAGGTTCTTCTTTGGAAGGAGTTTCTAATAAATCCTCTTCAACTAATAGAGTAAGCTCATGAAGTACATTTGTCATGCTTTGCAATCTCTGATTATACTCAGGATTACCTACCATTATCTTATTGAAATATTCTCTTATGAGTGATATTAATGATTCTATAAAATCATGGAGAACTGAATGCTGTTTTAATTTACCTTCAACTAACTCAGGATTTTCAGCTGGTATTCTTGCAAGTATCTTCTGGAATTCAGGTCTTGTTAATCCCCAAGATAAAAATTCAGCAGGATCAGCAAATACTTTTGCAAAGTCAGCTGCATGTTGTCTTGCAAACTGATTAGGACTTTTTAATAAAAAATCATAAGCATACTCAGTAATATGATTTAACTTATTACGAAACTGTACATCATTATCATATGAGTATTCTGATAAAGCATGAATAGCCTCATGAACAGCAGTTAATTCAAAGCTTTTATTGTTTAATTTTTCATACACTTCTATTCTATCTTTATATGTACCAAATTCAGTTATACTAGGTCTATAATAATATCTACCAGATATATAAGGTACTCTCTTTTCCTCATAGTATTTTTTAGCAAGCTCATCTTCAGTTTCAAAACTACGGGTAATAGTTAATGGAATAGGTTTTCTACTTAATGCACTCCTTAATACTTTTGCCAATTCAGCTATTGCAGGATCAACAGATTTCTTTTCTATCATAAGTAGAGCTCTCTGTATAGTAGATTCTCTTCCTAACGATTTATAATATATATTATCTTCATTCTCACCTATTATATCATAATAACCTTTCTCAAGCATAGTAGAATCAAATGTCTTAGTCATGTCAGGTTCTTCTTCTTCAGGAGGAATATCTTCATCATCTGGAGCATCATATCCAATATAATCTTCCTGAGGATTATTAACAGATGAATTCTCATTAGTAGATTCAGCTTCTTTAAAGACTACATCTAATGGCTGTTTAATATATCTACTTGTATCAACAATGCTTAACCCTTCAGTATTATCTGCCATAGGATAGAATTCCTTAAAACGATTTCCATCTCCTAATTTGGTAATTAATTGAAATTGATTTTTACTAATCCTCTTATATAATAATACTCCTTGAGGAGGTGTCATACCATTAGCTCTATATGACTTAGGATTAGCTGTATAATAGTTGAATGATATATAATCATATTTATTATAAAAACCTGATCTATCAGTATAATATTTAGAATAAGCTCTATTGCTAGTATTACGTGGAACTATTCTATTATTATATGCATTGTTTCTATACATCTGATCTAAAAAAGCCTCCAATTTAGCACGTTTCATATCATCAGAAAGTGCTAAGAATCTGCTTATTGGACCTTGCTTAGTATCTGAATCTTCCAACAACTCCGAGAAAAGTTTAGGAGGCATTACTTGCATATAAGAATTTACTGCATTATGAAATCCTGATTGGAATACACTATGACGTATAAGATCTACTACAAACTTTGTATTCTCAGGAGTAGTTTCAGTTCCTAAATGATACAAATCTCCTTCTATAGCATCTACAGTGTAAGGTTCAAGATTACGGTTATAAGTTCCAATATTATCTGTCTCTGATAAAGTTCTTGAACGATTAAGATGCTGTGCTATCTTAGCCTGCAGTTCATCTATTGCAAGATTACCTTGAATTTTATTTTGAAGATTTAAAAGTTGTTTAGGAACACTCTGTTCCCCGGTAAATAATCTTTTATATTCTTCCTGTAATTGTGCAATGTCTTTAAATCCATATGAATCGGCCACAATATAAGTAAGAAAATCTGATTCTATATCTGTATAAATTTTATCTAAATCAGTTTTCTTGGCATATCTTTCAGGATCACCAAATACAGAGTAAACATAATCTTCAAAAAATCCTTGAATAACAGGATCTTTATGTATCATAGAAGTCCATCCAAACATATCTCCTACAGAATCCTTAGTCTTATAATATTCTGTAATAAGACTTGGATTACCTTCGGGTTTACCAAGAACTGCTTCTATAAGATCTTCTCCATGGAATAAACCTTCTTTGTCAAGAGTCTGGTATAATAATCCAGTTGATCCCTGAACAGAAGATATATGCTTATACATACTGGATCTTGCATCAGGTCTCAAGAACATATTCAACCCAGTCAACTTTCTTCCAAGAAGTTGGTACATCAGAAAATTATCTAATGCTTGAACCTGATCCTTATAAGAATTTCTTATTTCATCAGACTTTAATTCCGCTTTAGTAAAATATTTATATTGGTACTTTTCAATCTTATCATTTATTTCTTTCAAAGCTATATTCATTTTTCTATCTAATGAAGCCTTTGCTGTTTCATATGCAGGGGAATCTTCAGAAGGAAGTCTTTTATCAATTTTAAGAAGTTTATCAAGACTTGCAGTCACAGTTTGATTATACAATACAGGAAGATTAGTTTCAGTACCACCTAATCTTTGCTTCAGATCCTTTACAGTATGAGCATACTGTTCGGCAAAATTAAGTTTAAATTTTGTAGGAGAATAAGGTCCTCCAGGACTCCAGGCATTATATGATAAATATCTGGGCTTATTACTTTTGACTGTTCTTAAGTAATCTGTAACAGAATCCTGAGTCATTAGATAGGCTATAGATTCTAATCCAATGCTTTCATCTTTTCCATGACGGTTAAGTAGTGCAATGGTGTTATAAGTATTGACATCAGTAATTTCAAATACTCCAGGATTTTTTACATTATCTACAAATGCTGACACAAATCCTGCAAAATTTTTAGATACTAACTGTCCATCACCATCATTAACAAAACCTGTATTATAGTATTCATCCTGATTTAATTCCTGTCCTTCAAAGAATAATGGAACATATGCTCGCATTCTAATTGGTAATACCTGAGCAATTGTATTGGCAACATTATGAATATTTGCAGTAGCCATACTTAACTTACCTGCAAAGAAGTCTTTTCCCTTCTGCATATTATACCACCAACTAAGAACCTCAGCCCATTTATAATTACCTTTTTCAGAATCTTCAAGAATTTTAATAACTTCTCTTTCAATAGGAGTATGATTCTTTTTCTTACGAATCTCTTTGGCTAAATCTAATATATGATCAGCAGTTAAAGGTTCAACTAATTCTTTAAACCTGCTTGGATGAAGCAATGCCTCTGTAGAAATTTCATTTAATCTATTCTGCTTGCCTTCAAGAGTAGTCTGATCTGTATAATACCTAACCTTTTTAGTCTTAGGATCAACCTCAAAACTATTAAGATAGGATGTCATTTTATCAACGTCAAAGTCAGAATTGGCTTTAACTGTAATTTCAGAAGGTAATACAACCTTGGCACCATGATAATGAGGTAAGAATTTTTTAATTCTTGCAGCATCAAAAGAACTTAAATTTTGACCTGGTATCCTATTCATAGGAACATTAAGGATCTTGAAAAAGTCTGCCCCTAAAAGCTTGGTATTGTGTGATGCTATAGCTTTATTTAAAGCATCAACTCCTCCAATACTTTCTACATAATCCACTAGTTGAAGAGGTACAGGAACCATAACTTCCATAGGATTAGTCCCATCATAAAACTTTAAGCTTTCATTATATAATACAGGAGACTCCTGAATAAGCATGTCGCCTGCAGTCTTACGGCTTATGACTTCATGCTTTATCCTTGACATTAAAACTTCTTCAATTTTAAACTTACTTGGAGAGAGATCGAATACTCTTTCATTTGATTCAAGAGCAATTTCAATTCCTTCTATAATATTAGATGGCATTAACCTATGTTCAAAAGCTTCCACAAGTTCCTTGCGAAATTTTGCTGCAGCATCTTTCTCCCTAGGGAGACTATATATTCCTGTCTCAGTATCCTGAACAAGACCAAATCTGTTAATTAAATATTTACGTTTTAATTCAATAATCTCATTAATAAGATTTATATATTCATTGCGTAGATTGCCAAGTTCTGCAGGTTTGATAAGCTGTCCACGATTATATACATTTACAAATTCTCCTCTCTGTCTTTGAGTAGATGCAGTAACCTGGGTCTTACCTGTTTCAGATATATCTAATTGTAATCCAAAGTCACGATAGTTTAATTCCTGACTTACATATCCATCTTCAGGTACATTATCATTTTCATCAAACAAAGCCTGATCTCCTATAACAGTTCCTTTCATAGAGGATCTGAAAGCGAGTAAACCTTGTTGTTTATCCATCATAGATAATATGACAGGTAACATAGGATTGTCGTTATCTATAGAAGAGAGAAATATTGGAGTGGTTGCAGTTTTAAAATATTGTATCGGATTAAGACCGGTTATATTGGAAATATTACCAAACCCTTGTGGTTTTTCTATTGTTATAATACCTAAGTCTTTGCTGACTTTTAATTCACTTCCTTCAAACATAGGAACCTTAGGAAACTTTCCTTTAGTATGTTCATAGAATACACCTTCAGGAGATGTAAACATTTCTGTAGAAATTTTATCCATGAAAGGCAGATTAGGCTTAGTCTTCTTAAGCTCAATCATACGAAGAATAAAATTCTGCATCTCATACTGATAAGTCTTTTCAAGATGAGGAGGCCAGTCACCATCCCTGATCTTTAAATCCCTATGCTCATCTAAGGTAGAGGCGGAAGAAGCGTCTGTACTGTTTATTTCTCCATACTTAGGATTAATATCTACTAGAGATTCATTACTTGTAATAACATCTTTTACAACAACTGTAGAAATGGATGAAGTTCTTTCATTCTTACCATCAACTCTCTTATAAGTCTTTTCCAGATTAGTACGAAGCTTTTGACTGTCTGCCAGTGCTTGCTTGGTAGAAGTGGCTCCGGTAATTCTCTTGTGAAATTCTATAGGATCTTTCCAATAGGCTATATCACCCATAGCAAGTTTAAGCGTTTCCTGAGCAGAAACAAACTGAGTATTACTTGCAAAGAGTAATATTCTGTCAAAATCTGCACGTGATATAACTCCATCATATCCTCTTGTAACATTAAACTTATCTAATATTTTCTCATCAGCAGCAATCATTTTTACTCCTAGAGACTTTTTACCATCAGTAGTAAACTGTTCTTCTACCATCTTATCTTCTTTCAAAGACTGCTCAGTAAAATCTAAATCTCTTGCAATAAACCTATCAAACGATCTGTCTATATAATCCTTATATTCTGTAACATACTGTTCTGCTAAATCTATTGACTTAGCAAAAACATCTCTTGTATCATTAGGATCAACTCTTTGCGAAAATTCTTCCAACGAACCAGGTATAAAAGCTTCTCCGGAATTAAATTCCTTGTCATATAAAAAGTTAAAAACTCTAAGAGTTCTTGCATTGGTAGAATAATTAGCAAGTTCACTACCTACATTACCTGTAATAAGAGCAAATGATGTGGAGAGTTCATCTCTTAGATAATTTTCCATATCATTCTTATACGACTCCCTGCTTACATTATAGTCAGGTTGTCCAGGATATACTACATATTCTGTTTTCCTATCTGAGGCTCTTAAAGAACCCATTCCATTTAACAATGCATTAAATTCTAATGCTTTATAATCTCCAAAAGATGCTTTTGATATCTCTGTACCTTCCTTAGAATTAGGAGTAACTACACCTTTCAATAAGACATATTCTAATCTACTACCAGCTAGTCTGTTGGCAATATACTTAGAATGCATATTATATAAATTTCCTTTAGCTCCATCCCAAGGCATAAGATATTCTATTTCTTCAGGAATAAGAGGTTTGCCAGTGGTAGGATCTATTTCAATACGATTAAGAGAATTTAGTGTACTAGAATAATGAGAGTTCAGTGTGATAGAATATTCATGGTTGCCATCCTGATTATAATAAGATAAGTCTTCGTCATTAGGTAAAAAATCTTTAGCATGTTCTATAAGTTGATTTACTTCTGCCTGATTCTTTATAATATCAGAATTGTACAGATCTTGGATTGAAAGTTCATTACCTTTAAGATCTACTATCTCCTGAGACAGATATTTAACATAATTGTCAATTACATCATATTTATAAACTGCATCCTTATTCTTTGAGAAACTCATTCCTAAGTTTCTTAAAATTTCCATATAGGCAGTAAGTCGTTCTGCACTTTGATCAGGAAGCTGTCTTGCAGTATTAATGTCTTTCTGAATATTAGTAGTATTAAGAATAAACTTACCTCTAGACTGACTCTTTAAAATATATGAATTACCTACAAGTTGTCTTGCATTATTAATCCACTTAGTTCTAATAACATTATTATTGGTATCATCTACAGGACTGAAAAAATATTTGTTACCATCAGAAGTATATTTCAATAATCTTGGGTTGCCTTTGTTATGAGAAAATGCTTTTACAAATTGATTCTGTAATAAGATTTCATTTTTAGTAAGAGTCTCCTTATATGCTCCAAGTCGTTCCAATAGAATTTTCATCTCAGGCCTTTTCTGAGATAATAATTCTAATCTTGCCACATAATTATCAAAGTTATTCCCAAGACCCGTAAGCATGTTATTTAAGAAGGACATAGTTTTATTAAACCTTACTGTAGACCTGGCTTCATATTTAGCCAAAGTATCTACTACTCTGTCATTCTGTGATGTCAGACTTGCTATGAGTAATCTTACAGGGTCAGCAATAAGATCGGATAATTTTACCTGCAAATGATCCTTATAAGTATTACTTGACTTATCATCAACTTCATCTTCAGGAGTATCCACCTCTTCATTCATAGACACCCCACGAATATCAATCTTATATGGACGAATAAATCTTGTATGCTCCTGTGATATCTTATTAAAATTTTCAAGAATACCATCATACAATGGACTTTTCTTAGAATTGTATTTATAGTGGAACCAGACAGCTTTATATAATTCATTCATGGAGTTATCCAAGTTAAATAAAGAAGTCTCGGTATAGTTTGTTTCAGGATTGAATAGAACTTTATTAAAGAAGACGTAGTTAAAATCATTCAACATTAGAAGAGTATCCTTTGCTGATAATCCTTCTATTCTAACTCTATCTAAATCTCCTGGTAATTCTCTTGCAGTAACTCCAAATGATCCATTTCTAAGAATATCAAAGGATTGTTCTATATGCCAGTCTTTTGCAGAAGTCTTATTAAGATGTAAAATATTTAGAATGATATCCAATAGTTTTTGAAAGAAGTTCTTTTTAGACTGCTCATTCTTACTAAATGTATAGGCATTAGGAGATAACATATAGTTCCTAAATTCTTC
>CAYQRT010000103.1:0-2807 GCA_964419695.1 uncultured Spirochaetaceae bacterium
GAACGGTCCCGGGGAAGGCGTTATTTACCGAAGAGTTCGTCGAACGAAGGAACGTAATTGTGGTCCTGCTTGCGCTTTTCCTCGGCCCGCTGGTCCGAGGCGGCTTTGGTCTCGGCCGCCGTTGATTCCCGTTGCTTGAGGAGGCGGGTGTAGGCGTCCTCTATGTTCTTGCCGCCGAAAAGTTTTTTCAATTCGCGCAGCACGGCGAAGGTGATGTTTTCCCGCTGCCGGACGTCCGGATGTTTGGCCACGTTCTGCAGTACAGAGGACAAGAGATCCTCCAGTCCCTGCGGGACGCCGGTCATGGGCTCCAGCCCCTGAGCCTTCAAGAAGCCGTTCAATTTTTCGACGATGCGCGAGAGATCGGCCATGCCTGACTCCTTTGCCGGGAGAACCTGATGGGCAATGCGGGATTCGAACCCACGACCTTTGGCTCCGGAGGCCAACGCTCTATCCAGCTGAGCTAATTGCCCGCTCGTCAGAGGATAACAATAGTGATTCCCGCACAATAAGTCAATCTACACCAGCGCGGCCGACCAACTGGACGGGAGCGCGAGTGAGGACAATGTTACGCTTGACAGTTCGAGCGGGTGCATTATAATGCTTGCCACGCTATGGTCATACACAGAAAAAATCTGCCGCTCCTCCTGGGACTACTGGTGTTCGGTGCCGTGGTCGGCAGTTTGGGATGGGAAGTTGTGGAGCGGATCATCCGGGCGGCGGGGAGCAGTTTCTCCCTGACGCTCACCACGCCCATCGTCCTGGACGTTCACGTACTGGCCCTCACGCTTCGCCCCAATCTAGGCACCCTGCTGGGCGGCATTGGCGGTGTCGTGCTTTTTCTGATCGTATGACCAAGGCGCTTGATCCGCACCCAGGACCGGAGGGGCGTTCCGCCGGAAAGAGGCCGTGGCGGGCGGAGAAAATAATACTGGCATCGGCTTCGCCCCGGCGCCGGGAGATGCTGGAACGCACGGGCCTTCCTTTCCGCGTCGTCCCCCCCCGGGTGGACGAGCGGTCCTGGCTCGCCCACGCCGACCGTAATACCGCCGGCGAATTGGCCCGACTAAAGGCCCTGGAAGTGGCGGGCCGTCTGGATCGGAAGCGGTATCCCTGGATTATCGCGGCGGACACGGTGGTGGAGGCGTCCGGACGCATCCTGGGCCAACCGGAATCTCCGGAGCAAGCCGATGCATTTCTACGCCTGTTGTCCGGTCGGCGGCACCAGGTCCATACGGGCCTGGCTCTTTGTGCGCCTTCCGTCGCTCAACCGTCCGTCAAAATCGTCACCACCCAGGTTTCATTTCGTTTACTGACCGCCCCTGAGCGGGCGTATTATATTGCTTCAGGCGAATGGCGCGGAGCCGCGGGAGGCTACCGGATCCAGGAAAGAGGCGGATTTTTTGTGGACAAGGTGGACGGGTCATACAGTAATGTGGTGGGCCTGCCCCTGGAAACCTTATATGAGATGCTCAAGGCGGTGGGATATCAGTTTCTGGCCTGAAGGAAGCCGCGGGAGGTACGAATGAGGGCGCCCCGTCTCTTCTACCAGGATATATCCTGGCCTTTTCGGCTTCGTTTTGCTGGAATTTTAAAACCGGGGGGAGTAGACACGGATTTTCAAATTCGTTATATTGATGAGACATTACATCCCGGCTTCGTATTTCCATGAATGTCGTGGTATAAAGTGTTATTTGCATTAATTATCAGCATACATTTATCGTAGATCGGCTTATTCTAGCAACCCGGTTGTGGATGTTTACGATAAATACGAAAGAATGATCCACCTCTTCTACCGCATGATACAGGGTGGAACATTCTATACCGAAATTGGGAAAAGCATATCGGCATTGCACCGATAAGGAGGACAATTTGGCAGTCGTTACCATGAAAAATCTGCTTGAATCGGGCGTTCATTTCGGGCACCAGACCAAGCGCTGGGATCCCCGCATGAAGCGCTTCATCTTCGCTGAACGCAACGGCATCCATATTATAGATCTGCAGAAAACCATTAATGCCATTAAGGACGCCTACGAAGTGGTGAGGAAGTGCGTTCTTGCCAATAAATCAATACTCTTTGTGGGAACCAAGAAGCAGGCTCAGCAGGCTATTGACCGTGAAGCCAAGCGCTGCAACATGTATTTCGTAAACAACCGCTGGCTGGGCGGCATGTTGACCAATTTCAATACCATTAAGAAGTCCATCCTGCGCTTGAAGAAAATCGAAAAAATGGAAGTGGACGGTACCTTCGCCAGCCTGACCAAGAAGGAAGTGGCCCGTCTGTTGAAGGAGAAGACGAAACTGGAAAAGAACCTGGGCGGCATCAAGGAAATGAAGGAGCTGCCCGGCGTGGTCTTCGTCATTGACACCAAGAAGGAACAGAACGCCGTGGAAGAGGCCAAGAAGATGAACATCCCCATCGTGGCCGTGGTCGATACCAATTGCAATCCCCAGGGAATTGATTATCCCATACCGGGAAACGATGACGCCATCCGCGCCATCACCCTCTTTACTCAGATTATCGCCAATGCCGTCATCGAGGCTGAAAACGAGGCCGGCCTTGAAGTCATTGAATCCCTCCAGGAAGAAAGCGAGGAACCCGCGGGAGAAGAAAATCCGGCCGCGCCCCGCAAGGATTTCGACGCCCTGGTGGAGAAGGATATTCCGGAAGAAGTTAAACCGCGGACGGATGAACCCGTGGACGTTGAATATTCCGAATACATGTTGAAAGACGATGAACCGGTTGCAGGCGAAACAGTCAGCGAAACCTCAAGTGATGCGGAAGCCAAACCGGAAGCTGAAGCTAA
>CAYQRT010000103.1:2907-9720 GCA_964419695.1 uncultured Spirochaetaceae bacterium
AGCGGAACCCGAAGCCGAAGCCAAAGCGGAACCCGAAGCCGAAGCCAAAGCGGAACCCGAAGCCGAAGCCAAAGCGGAAGAAGACGCCACCGATACTACCCAGACTAAATAACGGGGATATCGCCATCCGGCTCCCGGAAACATACGAATTCCCTATACTCAATACATCAAGGAGAATACTGTGGAAATAAAGGCAATTGAAGTCAAAAAACTCAGGGACAAGACCGGCGCGGGTATGATGGACTGCAAACGCGCCCTGCAGGAAGCGCAGGGGGACGCGGCCAAAGCGCTTAAGATTCTCAAGGAACTCGGACTGGCCGCCGCCGCCAAACGGGCGGGCCGGGCCACCAATGAAGGCCGGGTGGCCACCGCCTTGTCCAAGGATGCCGCCGCGTATCTCGAACTGCTCTGCGAGACCGATTTTGTGGCAAAAAACGAGGATTTCAAGGCGGCCGGCGTGGCGTTGGCCCGGTATGTTATGGAAAAGAATCCGTCCGCCGTGGACAAGCAGATGGAAGAGATTGTGGGCGCTATCGCCGGCAAGATCAAAGAGAACATCACCATCCGGAGGTTCCAGCGGATCACCGCCGGGGAAAACGAATTTTTCTCCGATTACATTCACGGTGAGGGTAAAATCGGCGTGATCGTGAAGCTGAGCGTGGCAGACCAATCCAAGATGGAGGATCAGGGGATCCGCGAGCTGGCCTTCAATCTGGCCCTGCATATCGCCGCTTTCTCCCCCCTCTATCTCTCCGAGGAAAAGATTGACGCCGCCTATATAAAGGAGCAGGAAGAAATCTTCATCAAACAGTCTCAAGCGCTCGGCAAACCCGAGAACGTGACGTTGGGCATCGCCAAGGGCAAACTGAAGAAGCATTTCGCTGAAATCTGTCTGATGGACCAGGGCTTCGTCAAGGACGAGAAACTCACGGTCCACAAGGTCATTGAGGAAACCGGCAAGGCCGCGGGCACCACCGTGGCGGTGACGGATTTTCTGTACGTGAAAATGGGCGAGGATCTGGAATAAGGCGCGGCCCCGGCCGGACGACTTACTCCCGGGCTTATCGTCGGTGACAGCATCATCAAGGAGGAACTGCATGATCGAAGAGATGAAGAAGAACTCCGAGGACAAGATGAAGAAGGCGATCGCCGTCCTTCATTCCGATTTCAACACCCTGCGCACGGGACGCGCGTCAGCCGGTCTTTTTGAGTCCATCAAGGTCGATTACTACGGCCAAAAAACGCCGCTCAGCCAGGTAGCCACCATCTCCATTCCCGAGGCCCGGCTGGTGGTCATACAGCCCTGGGACAAGTCGGTGCTCACGGAAATCGAGAAGGCGATCCAGAAGTCGGAACTGTCCATTAATCCCAACAATGACGGCAAGGTCATCCGCATCAGCATTCCGCCCCTGACCGAGGAACGGCGCAAGGAATTGGTCAAGTTGGCCAAAGCCAAGGCCGAACAATGCCGGGTCACCATCCGCAACCTGCGGCGGGACGCCAACGAAGAATGCAAGGAACTGCAGAAATCATCCAAGATCAGCGAGGACGACTCCAAAAGGGCCGTTGACGAGATACAAAAATTAACGGACAAATATATAGAGGAGATCGCCCGGGTTCTCGAGGAGAAGGAAAAAGAAATACTCGAGGTGTAGCGGCGCCGCGGAAGAGGGGCCGGAAGCGGGATAGATCCGCCGGAACGGAGCGCCAAACGCATGATCAATGCCGAAACCGAGACCACCAATCAACCTCCGGATCACCAAAGACTTCCCCGGCACGTGGGCATCATCATGGACGGCAATGGCCGGTGGGCGGTGCGCCGCAACAAACCGCGTTCCTTCGGCCACAAGGAAGGGCTGGAAGCGGCCAAGCGTGTGGTGAAGGCGGCGGCCGATCTGGGGTTGTCCTATCTGTCAGTCTTCGCCTTTTCCACGGAAAATTGGCGGCGCACCGAAGATGAAGTCAAATACCTGATGTTCCTGGTCAAGACCTACCTGAAAAAGGAGTATGACTTCTACAAGGCCAATCACGTCCGGCTCGTCCATTCCGGCGACCTCTCCCGTTTGCCCCAGGGCATTGCCGACGATATCCGGGACACGGTCCGGGACACGGCGGGATTTGGCGGGCTCTGTCTCAACATTGCGCTTAATTACGGCGGACGCGATGAAATCATCCGCGCCGTGTCGCGTTGGCGCGAACACCACGCTCAAGTTCCTCTGACCGAATCCGATATGTCGTCCTGTCTGGATCACCCCGACCTACCGGACCTGGACCTTCTGATACGCACGGGCGGTGAGATGCGCATCAGTAATTTTCTGCTGTGGCAGAGCGCGTATGCGGAATTGTATTTCAGCGACAAATTGTGGCCCGATTGGGACGGTGACGACCTGATCGGCGCCATTGCGGAATATCAGCGTCGCAACCGACGTTATGGAGGGGTGACATGAACAATTTCTGGTCGCGGTTGATCATCGTTCTGATTTTCTTTCCATTGCTGTTCGCCGTCATCTTCCTCGTACCTTTTTTTCACCATGTCATCTTCAATGCGATGGTAACAGCCGCGGCTGTGCTGGGCGCCTTCGAAGTGAGGAATATGTTCGACAAAAAGGGAATGGCCGCTTACCGGGTGTTGGCCCCGCTGGCCGCCCTGACCCTGCCCGCCGCGGCGTTTTTGGAAGAGACAGCCCTGTTGCCTTCAGGATTTTTCCTCTACTGGCTCACGGCGGTGCTGGGCCTCTTTCTGGTGCTGACCGTATTGGTGAACAAGGAAGCGCAATTGGAAAGGCGGCTGCCGCTGCTGGCTTCTTCGGCGGTGATTATTCTCGTTCCCGCCTATTTTCTCACGTTCATCATCCGGATCACCTTTCTGCCCCACCCCCAGATTGCCCTTCTTTTTTTGATCCTGCCGGTATTTCTTAATGACATCTTCGCCTACCTGGCGGGGAAACTGACGCGCGGATGGTCGCGGCTCAATCTGATCATCAGCCCTAAAAAGTCATTGGTCGGATTCATGGCGGGGTTGGCCGGCTCGGCGGCGACCTTTCTGGTGCTGTCGCTCGCCCTGCCCGGATATTACGCGATCAGCTGGCCGGCCGCCCTTTTTTTGGGTTTTCTCCTGGGGCTGGCGGCCATCATCGGCGACCTGTTCGAATCGGCCTTGAAACGCTCCTGCGGCATCAAAGATTCCGGCGTGATCATGGGAGGACGGGGGGGTATCATGGACGCCATCGATTCCATGCTCCTGAGCGCGCCCGTTTTTTTTCTGATGTTTCCCCTGCTGGCCCGGCCGGTCCTAACATGAGTACCCAGGCGGAGAATGAGAAACCATCATGAAACAGATCATCGTGGTCGGCAGTACGGGTTCCATCGGCCGGCAGACGCTCGACATCCTCAGGAGCCATCCTGATGAATTCAAGCTGGTGGCGTTATCGTGTCATAATAATCTGGCCCTGCTGCGCGAACAAATAGCGGAATTCATACCGCGGGCCGCCGCCCTGTCCGACGGGAGCCGGCCGCCTCCCGGCGATCTTCCCATCGCCGTGGAAAGCGGGACGGACGGCCTCTGTCGGATGATTCGGGAAACCGAGGCCGATATGGTCGTCAATGCCGCGGCCGGTGCCGCCGGCCTCCTCCCCTCCCTGGCGGCATTGGAATCGGGGAAGGACCTGGCATTAGCCAACAAGGAGACCATGGTCATGGCCGGCCGGTTGGTACGGGAGACCGCGGCCCGGCACCAGCGCCGGATTATTCCCGTGGATTCGGAGCATTCCGCCGTGTTTCACCTGACACGGCTTATGGAACCGGAGGCGATAGCGGAAATCGTTCTGACCGCCTCCGGGGGGCCTTTCCGGGCGCGGGCCTTGGAGGAGCTCCAGCACGTGACCGTGGAGGAAACCCTCCGCCATCCCACCTGGAACATGGGCCGAAAAATCACGGTCGATTGCGCCACCATGGCCAATAAGGCCCTGGAGGTCATTGAAGCGGGGCGCTTGTTCGACATGCCGACGGACCGGATACGGGTGGTCATCCACCCGCAGAGCCTGGTGCATTCCCTGGTGCGGACGCGCGACGGCTCCCTCTACGCCCAGATCAGCCGACCGGACATGCGGCTGCCCATTGTCAACGCCCTCTCCTATCCCGCTTGTCCGGCGGAGGATTTCGCGGCGCTCGACCTGGCCGGCCATTCCTTTGAATTCCAGTCCGTGGAAAAGCGACGCTACCCCCTGCTCGGTCTGGGCTATCACGCGCTGCGGCGTGACGGGGCCTATCCCACGGTGTTCAATGCCGCCAACGAGGTGGCCGTGGACGCCTTCCTTTCCGGCGGCATCGGGTTTACCGCCATTGCCCGGGTGGTGGAACAGACGCTGGCCGCGGACTGGCCCAACTTGAATCGCACTTTGGATGATGTTATATTTAATGACACATCCGCCAGGGCCAAGGCCGCCGAATATTGCTAACAAGCGAGGTATATTTTGGGTTTATTAACGGGGATCCGGGACATTCTTATCGGAGTGTTCGGACTGGGTATCATGATTTTCGTGCACGAGCTGGGTCATCTCATCGCCGCCAAACTGCTGCGGGTCAAGGTGGAGAAGTTTTCCATCGGGTACGGCAAAAAACTGGTCGGTTTCACGCGGGGCGGGACGACCTACCAGATCGCCCTGTTCCCTTTCGGCGGATTCACCAAAATGAAGGGCGAGCACGTGTTCGCGCGGGCCGTACAGGAGAACCTGGATCGGCTGCCCGACGATCCGGACAACTATTACCACCAGGCGCCCTGGAAGCGGGTGATCATCGCCCTGGCCGGACCGGTATTCAACATCCTGTTCGCCATCCTGTTTTTTACCGTTCTCTACTGGGCCGGCTTCAATGAATATTCGTACGGCAACCGGGTTATCCTTACCTCCGACCTGGCGGCCCGGCCCCCGGCCGAACCGAATCCCGCGGATGCGGCGGGAATCAAGACCGGTGACAGGATTATCGCCGTCAACGGCCGGGAAACGAGGCATTTCGGAGAGATCAGACGCGAACTGGCCTTTTCTCCGGACCGGCCGGCCAGCGTCACCGTGCAGAGGGAAAACGGAGCCATCGAACGCCTGACGGTCACGCCGCGCTTGAATCGTGACAGCGCCTCCGGGGTCATCGGCGTTACCGACTACGCCGACCCCGTGGTCCAGAGCGTGAGCCCCAAAACCGCGGAACTCAACAGCTGGCTCATTCCCGGCGTGCGGATTACGGCTGTGGACGGCCGGCCGGTGAAAAGCAATTACGACGTGCTGGCGGCCTTTAAAAACAAGCCGGAATCACTGCCCATGACCATCGAGATGAACGGCAAGACGATAACGCGTGATTTTCATCCCCAATATATTGATGGCGATTTCCAACCCCTGGGAATCGGCTTTGCGGTGCAACCGTTCCGTACGCCGCGCTATAACATCGTCCAGGCCTTTATTCGCGGCCTGGATGAGTTCTCCCTTAACGCCTATTCGATCGTCTACTTCATCAGCCTGTTGCCCAAGCGCATCAATGTAGGCAACGTGATCGGAGGCCCGCTGCAGACCACGGTGACCATCGTCCAGTACACCGCCAGCGGCCTGGACCGGGGCCTGGATCAGGGTCTGGTCCAGTTCATACAGCTTTTATGCATGCTGTCCACCATCCTGGCGCTGATGAACCTGCTCCCCCTGCCCGTACTTGATGGAGGATTCATCATTTTGTTTATCATCGAATGGCTGCGCCGAAAACCGTTCCGCCCCCGCTTCATATTCCGCTTTCAGATGGTCGGCGTCGGCCTCTTGGGACTGCTTTTTATTGTTGTCATGTTCAATGATATTTTCAGGCTGTTCAGCCCGTAACCGAAAAGGAAGTATGCAATGAAAACGATCACCTGCATGTGCGAGAAGCAATTCGAGGCCGACATACCCGATACCATTGACGCGGCCGCTCAGCCCGGGATCCTGGACGAAATCACCAACGGTACGTTCATGAACGTGACGTGCCCGGCCTGCCAGACCGTGCTCAAACCGGAATTTCCCGTGACCATCTTCAACGGTAAGGCGGACTGGGAGATCCGGTTCGTCCCCGAATTGGTGCGCCAGGAGAATATGAAGCACCCGCCGCAGATACAGGGCCGGAAAACCGTGCGACTCGTTATCGGGTATGCCGAACTCTACGAAAAAATGAAGATATTCGCCGAAAACCTCGACGACCGGACGGTGGAATACCTGAAGTACGTGATCCTTTCCAAGGTTTTGGAAAAGACGAATTCAGAGGAAAAAGACATCGACGTCTATTATACTCAAAAGCAGGGCACGGATTTGATTTTCCACATCAAGGGGTTGAAGGACGAGGAGGTGGGCATTTTCAAGATACCCGAGGGCTTGTACCGCAAAACCCTGGCGGAAATCGACCAACGGGCCGCCGAGGCGCCGTTCTGCGAATTTCTGTCGCCACCGTACGTGTGCTTGAACCGATTGTATTCATGGGACGAATATGATGAATAAAAAACTGGCCGCCGTCCTCATCCTGACGCTGTGCGGGGCGGTCGTGTTCGGCCAGCCGCGGTACGTGATACAAAGCGGACATACCGGCCCCGTCACTTCCCTCCAGTTCCAGGAATCGTCCCATTCCCTGATTACGGCCGGCGTGGACGGTGTGGTCAAGGTGTGGGACGTCGAAAAACTCAACGCCCTGGACAGCGCTTCCATTGCTCCCCGCAACATCCAATTGCTTGCCGTACATCCGCATCGGCCGGTGTACGCGGCGGTCTTCGCCGAGGAAGGCGAATATACCCTGGTGGTTCGGGACTGGTCG
>CAYQRT010000104.1:0-9626 GCA_964419695.1 uncultured Spirochaetaceae bacterium
TTTTTGAACGGTTGTCTGCAGGTGCGCGCCGCGTTGTTCCAGGTTGTCGATGACGTCGTTGAGCTGGGCCGTCATACTGTTGAACGCTTCCGCTACCCGCGCGATTTCGACCGGCCCGCTCACTTCGGCGCGCAATCCCCTTTCGCCGCCCGCGATCCGGACGGCCACGTTCATCAGGTTGACCAGGGGAACCGACAAGCTGTGCGCCAGACGGACCGCGCCGAAGATGGTCAGGCCCCACATCACGATGGTAAACGCGAGGAACAACGAAAGGAATCGAACCACCGCCTGATACGCTTCCATGACGGATTGTTCCGTCACGACGGCGAAATCAGGTTCCATGAGGAAAACGTAGCTTCCAATGACGGTCGTCCCCTGAATGCCGGTGCCCGTATCCACGTGGGCCGTATTGACGGACACGGGATTGTGGATGAACGTGTTCACGATCCCGATGTTGCCGACGTTCTCGCCTTTGAGCACCCGGGAAATATCACGGTAGGCGATGAGCTTTCCCCGCCTGTCCACGACGTACGCCAGGCCCGTTTCGCCGATGGTAATGTTTCCCACCAGGTCCCACATGAACTTGAGGTTTACCTCCGCCGCCAGCAACCCCTGGAAAGTCCCGAAAACGTCCTTTACCGGAACGGCAACAACGATCATGGGCTCCCTGGTTTTCATGTCCACCATGACATCGCTGATGTACCGTATGCCCCGTGCGGTCTGCGCAAACGAATCTGCCAGTATCCGGTCGTTCAGCAATCCCGGGGATCCCGCCGAGGACAGGCGGGATATTTCCTCTATCCTCTGTTTTTCTAAGTTTACCAGGACAAGCTGGCGGAAAGCCGTATGGGGATTGAAAAGATAATTAATGGCGCGCTTTTGTTCAGCGCGTGAAACCACGGCCGGGTTGACCAGCCTGGCCGTGGTTTCCATGGCGACTATTTTTTCAGTGAAAAAGTCCCTTACGACGCTCACCGCAGTTTGGGCAATGAGTTGATGTTGGGAATAAACGATTCTCTGCTGGCTCTGAAAAAAGACCACGACGACCACCGCGCCCAGTATGAGAAAAATCGCCATGAAGAATGATAAAAAGGAGAAGAGGAGGATGCTGGACAACCCGCGGTGTTTCTTCTTTTTTTTTCTACCAAAGGGAGGGGGCATCCTTTATCCTTAGGCACCGCATGTCAGCGGATCACCTTCTCCGCCTGACCCAGCAAATTCTCCGTTATGTTCAGGTTCAACTTCTTGGCCTGCCTGTAATTCAGGATGAAAACATGTTCGGCGGTGATGACCGGGATCGTACCGGCCGGGGTCCCTTTAAATATTTTGTCAGCCAGGAAGGCGGCCTCCCGGCCCTGGGGAACGGATTCGGGAACCAATCCGTAAAGAGAAGGGTAGGGCCCCTCGAAAATGGGCCCTCCGCCCAGCGGGATGTTGTGCTTGGCGGCGAACTTTGAGACTGCGGCGAACCCCTGCGGGGTCGATATGAGAGGTTCGGATATCATATTGATCACGTCCGCGTCAAACGGCCCGGGTCTTTTTTCCAGTTCGGCTTCCAACTCTTGCGGGCTGTTGACGGGAACTTCTATGAGCGTGACATTGACCGTCGCCGCCATGGGGCGCAGGGTATCCAGTTGATTTTGTATGATGGGATACCCCCTCTGATAGATTATCCACATTCGCTTTACGCCCGGCACCAACTCCTTCCAGATATCAAAGCTTTTAGCGACGATCTCCGGGCCGGGCCAGCGTACGCCGGTGATATTCCCGCCGGGTTCCTGCACGCTGTCCACCAGGCCGGTGCCCTCGGTGAAGGCATTGGCAAAGACCACCGGAATGCCCGTTCCCGCCGTCACCGCCTTGGCTTGCTGGGACGCCTCGGTGGGAAAGACCAGGATAAGGTCTACATTGTCCGCAACGAATTTTTTCAATATGCGGTCATAGGCAGCCATGTCAAAGTCCGTTTCCTGTACGTCGTACGCAATGCCGATGCCCTCGCGGTACCCCAATTCGGTCATCCTGGACTTGAAACCGTCCGTGATTCCCGCAAAAAAACTCAGACCGGATAGCACGCCCACGCGGTATACTTTGGGCTTGGGGCAGGACATAGTCGAGAATGAACATGCCAACAAAATTATGGAAATAATGAAACGTCCGCGCCGGCTACCGCCCCGGTTGTCTTCTCTTTTTACCATATATACCCACCCCCCATTTTTTGGGAAAATACCGTATCGCACTACTAATGATAGAAAATTCAGTGAGTGCTGTCAAATAAATCTCAAAAACCACTAATTTTCCGTAAAGCGCCCGGAGAAATTGCGTAATCCCTGGCGTATTATTCAACGCATAACGTTGTTTGATGGATAATACCGACGTTATCAGTCATTGCCGATATCCTCTATCTTCCCGTCATGCTCCTTCTCTTCACTCATTCAAACGGGGATGACGGAGTATGGTCATTAATGGGATTGATTTTATTTCCATCACTTGGGATTTTTGCGACGTTTTTCCTGAAAGAGAGATGTCTGACGACCAAGCCGATAAAAAATCACAACTCTTCTCATCGGTATATTGAGCACCTGACCCGGGATGCATTCCGGAACCTGCTTACGCCGGGTTGTGATGGAAATTTTCTGGTCCACAGAATGAGAAATCACCGGGATTTTTCGGCCCCTATCGTCTTTATCGTTGTCTTTATGAATTGGGGAGATGGTGCCTGGACGCCGTCAGTTTTTCAACTCCGTGACGCTGAAATCGTCCAGGTACCAGGTGCCCATCATGGGATCCCCCTCGATTTTGAGATAGGCGTACTCTTTTTTTTGTTCCAGGCGGTAACTCAGGACGGGGACCTGGTCCAGGGTGATGGAAACGGTGTCGCCGGCCGTGACTTTCAGGGACAGTTCATGCCAGACGCCGGGTTTCACGTCGACGTTCGCCGTCCGGTACACGCGTTCATCTTTCCTGTTTCCCAGGACTATTTTTTTATTTTCTATTATGATCCACTCATTATCCGCACTGGACCGGCCGGGCAGGCCCAGATCGACGACCATCCAGCAGGTTCCCTCTTTCCCGGGGATACGCTTGAATCTGAAATTCATCCTGAAATCTCCGGGAAAGGGCAGCATGTAGTGCGCGTCCGCATTGCCCTCCGGGGCGGGAACGGGGGCAAATACGTGGTTGCCGTCGTCGTCAGCTTTGACGGCCCAATCGGTTGTGACGAACGGAAGCGCTGCGGCGGATTCGAAATCCGTGGCATAGGAGTAGGGCTTTTCCCCTTCACGTGATGCGGGTTGTGTTTCTTCAATTGAGGCCGGCGCCGGCGGTGTTTCTCCCTTGCGCGTTGCAGAGGGCGCTGTTTTTCCGTTGTGGGCCAGGGCGGATGACGGCCGTTCGTTTTTGTCGAGCGGCGGGTTATTGCTCCCGACCGGTGCGGCGGTTACGGGCGTGAGCGCTTTCACGCTTTCCATGATGCGCTGTTTTTCCGCGGGTGATAACCGGACGCCCCTTCTTTCCGCGTCCAGGACCTTCCGCGACGTTTCTCTGACCTGGAGGATGGCGGCCTCGATATGATCGTGACGGAGCGTGACCTCCCGGCCCGCATCCGTGATCAGCGTTTGGTTGAGGAAGGCCTCCAGCGCCGGATAGAGCCAGCCTGCTTCGTTCCGGATCTGGTTCGCGAAGGCGGTGTCGGGGACGTATCGCTGCGCCGCCACGCGTCCCGCCGTCACGCGCAGCGTCGACGTCTTTTCCCGTGGATCATGGACGACGGAGTACTTGGTTCCCAGGGCGGAAAAAACTATATGGTCCGCGATCACCCGCAGGGAAAATTCAGGGCCGCCGGTTTCGTCCACGTGAATGAGGCCGTCTTCCATCTTCACCGCGGGATGCCCCGCCAGACGCGCGCCCAGGGCCACGGTCGTGCCGCCGCCCATGGACAAGGAAACGCGGCCGGGATACTCCAACGTAATCCGGGCGTCCGTTCCGGCCCTGAGCACCGTGTTCGCGCTCACGGTCTCCCCCGGCGTCAGGGGTCGCCATCCTTCCGTCGGCGTGGTCTTGACGGAAGCGGTGCCGGCCAGAAATGATACGCGGGGGTGGGACAGGGGCGTCGTGGCAGCGATTCCCGCGGCGGGGCCACCGCTGAAATGTATGACCAGAAAAACCGCGGCCGCGGCCGCGCCCAAAGAGGCGAATCCCAAGATAAGCCGCGCTTTGGTGAGTACAGGCGCCCGTCGCCGCGGTCCGTCCGTCCCGTCCCGGACCATGGATGTTATCCCGCGTCTGATTTCCCTGTCCAGGTCTTCAGGCACTTGCCGGGGGCCGGGAAGCGGTCCTTGTTCCAGCATTTCCCGTACGCGGGCGTTGGTAATTTTTTTCAGTCGCCGTATTTCCATTCGTCCCGCCCTACGCATACCCGGCCAGCTTTCTGAATTCTTTTCTTACGGCCGAAATCGCCCTGTGCAGCAGGCTTTCGGAGGCGTCCAGGCTTTTATCCATTTTCTCCGCTATTTCCTCGTGTGACAAGCGGTCAAAATATTTGTACCGGATGACCTCGCGGTAAGCGGGTTTCACGTTTTCCAGCGCCAGATCGAGCAGGCGCCGCTGATCTTCTTCCATGACCGTATCCGCGGGATCGGGAGCATGGCGGCCGTCCACGTCCGGTTTCAATCGTTCCACCAGTTTGTTTTCCCGGTGCAGGCGTCGGAGATGGTCGATATACCGGTTTTTAGCGATGCGTAAAAACCATTGGAGGACGTTGTTACCGTTCTTCATGGTGTGTACGGAACGGAAGGCGGAAAAAATAGTGTTGCTGAAAATCTCATTGGCGATTCCCACATCGTTGCCACACAACAGCATTACGTACCCGTATACGCGGTCCTTGTACGACTGATACACTTTTTCAAAAACGACCGGGTCACCACTTTTTAATTGGATAAATTCTCTTTGGGATAATTCCATTAATTAATCGCTCGCCGGCGGCGGATTCTTCGCGTTATTGTGGGGCAGCCACAACGGCTCCACTAAAATAATAGCACGGCTGTGAAAAAAAACGAAGAGAATTCTCCCGGCAGGCGATTAATTCACGTGCGGGGCGCGGTAAGCGTCCGCCTATAGTCCTGAAGAGAAGGAGAAGTAAATGAAACGATACCGATATGTCCTGATAATGCTTGTTGTATTGTCAATGTTTTTACTCGGTGGGTGCGCCCAACCGGTCGAAAGCGGGCCTGCCGCCGGTCGCCAAGCCGGGGACAAGCAGACGTTTTCCGCGGACGGCGCGACCTTTTCGTTGGCGTTCATTCCCGGCAAGAAGTGTTATCCCGACGTATTCACCAGTACCATCGCGAGTGTGGCGTATGATTTCTGGATAGGAGAAACCGAGGTCACGTACGCCCTCTGGAATACGGTTTATACATGGGCCCTTGACCACGGGTACTACTTTGCCAATGCCGGAGACATCGGTAGCGGTAACAGTGGAAGCGTCGGCCAGCCGGTAACAAACATATCCTGGTATGACGCTTTAGTCTGGTGCAATGCGGCTACCGAATGGTACAACTGGAAAAAGGGAACGAATTATGAATGTGTTTACACGTATTGCTCTATTCCCTGCCGGAATTCACTTTCTTCCGTCCAGTGTGAAAACGCCAGTGTCGTTTCCATCGCCCAGGGTTTCCGGCTTCCCTTTTGGGACGAATGGGGTCTGGCGGCCACCTACAAGGCGGACCTTAATAATGATGGTGATATCCTGGACGACGGTGAGTATTATCCTTCAAATTACGCCAGCGGGGCGACGGCGGACTTTACTCATCAAGCCGAGACGCTGCTGGTGGCCATTTGCGACGCGACAGAGACGGCGCCGGTGGGCAGTAGAATACCGACAACGCTTGGTCTGTACGATATGAGCGGTAACGTGGAGGAATGGTGTTTCGATACCGCTAACGGCTTCAGGGAGACGCGCAGCAGCCCGTATTATTGTGCATACAACAATACATATGTAGGATATGGGTATTGTTTTGCCGCCGCCTCCACATTGACATATGTTGGCTTCCGTCTGGCACGAACGAATACCATGATTATGTATATAGTAGAGCCACTTTAATCCGTCGTCCCCGTCGCTTTTTCTTTTGCTGTAAGACTGAAGTCAATACGAGGAGGAAAATGATAATGTCGAAAAGAAAGAACCTGTGGCCGGTTGTGATTTTTCTGGCCACAATTACAATCATACTGTCCCAATGCGCGGGCGGTCCCCAACCGGTTTCCCGGCCCGTCCCGGCCGCACTGGCCTACGCGGACACGGGCGCGGTGCGGCCGGTTGACGGATTCGTCCGGCCCTCAGTCGGGCCCATGCTCACGGGCGCGGGCGCGCCGGGCGTACCGCCGCTTCCCAGTCCCGTCTGTCTGAAAAATATGGTTAAGTATAAAGATAACCCGGCCTTTCTCATCTCGGACGAGCACTGGCGCGATGTGCTTCAGTTGGTCTCCCTGACCACCTGGCGCGATCCATCGCTCTCGGAACAGGTGGTGAAATACCCCACGCTCATCTACCACCGGGAAAACGCCGAGTTCGACGCGGACGCCATCATCCGCTTTTTGGTCCAGTACAAGCCGCCCCAGCTCTATATTTTCGGCGGCCGTCCACAGGGTTTGAAAGATCTACTGGTGGCCCCGGATCCGGGAGCCGGAATGTCACTCGGCCAGATCAAAGAAAAACCCATGGACAGTTATCTTTCGTTCTGGTCCACCATCGGCGCGGTGGTGGTGTGTCAGGACGACTACGAGCCCGGCCTCATGGCCTCGGTGTTGGCCTCATACCTGAACGCGCCCCTGTTTTTTGACGGGCACTTCGAGTACGAGTTGCTTGACAACAAGCAGGCGTACGTGGTGGGGGACGTCCGCCCCGAGACAACACAATACATCGCCGACCACTGCACGCCGCCGATACAGAAGAATGAGTTTACCAAAGACGAACTGCTGCAGGTTTACGCCATGGCCACGGATACCAACCGGGTGATACTCGTGAACCTGGACGACATCTCTTTCGGCGCCCAGATCCCATTCACGCCTGAGAAAAGCGGACAAATCCAGTATATCTACGGCGGTCACTCCCTGGCCGCTCCTTACCTGGCCGCGGCCAAGTTGGAGCTTATCATCGGTACCAAGGAAAGGAACTACCTGAAAATCGACGACTTTCTGGAAAACACCTTTGCGAGCTTGCCTGGGGAGTGCGGATATCTGACGATCATGGCCAACCCGCTGGTATTGCCCATGGCCCGGGAAAATCGGGACACCAATCCGGCCCTGTGGGGCAACCGGGTGGTTTTTGAGGAGTTCGATCCGGACAAGATCTGGTCGCAGCCGCTTTCGTTGAGGCTGGTCACCGTGGACCCGGCTACGGGCCAGAAGAAGATCGAGCAGATTACCGGCGACCAGGCCCGGCCGCTTTCCCCGGCCATCTACGGTGACAAGGTGGTCTGGGAGGATACCCGGAACGGTAAGCCGGACATCTACATGTGCGATCTGTCTAAAGGCACGGAGACCCGGATCACCACCAACAGTGAAGCCCAGAAAGATCCGGCCATCTACGGAGACAGGATCGTGTGGCAGGATGACCGCAACGGCAAGTGGGACATCTACATGTACGACCTGATCACGAAAACGGAAACGCGCATCACGACCGATCCCGAGGATCAGCAGGATCCGGCCATTTACGGCGACCAGATCGTCTGGGAGGATCACCGGAACAACAACTGGGACATCTACCAGTACAATATCGCCACGAACACGGAGACGCGGATTACGTCCAACGGCGCATCACAGTGCAATCCCTCCATCTATGGTAACACGATCGTGTGGGATGACTGCAGGAACGGCGCCCCGGATATCTACATGTCTGATCCGGCGCTTTCCGAGGTGCGGATCACCAACGATCCGCATACCCAGTGGTTTCCATCTATTGACGGTGATTACATCGTCTGGTCGGACAACCGCTGGGGCAACTGGAACGTGTACCTGTACAATATCATCACCAAGACCGAGACACGCCTGACCACGAGCGACAACAAGCAGACACGTCCGATTGTCCAGGGAGACAGGGTGATCTGGTACAGCGAAGGGGAAACGGGTGTTCCGGGAAAGAGCGTGCCGCCCCCGCAACCGCCCTGCGGGGGAAGGTGGCTGACCTATTTTTATAATATCGCCACGGGGAATCCGTATGTCATTCACAACAATATTCTCACCCATGAGTACTCCAAGTTCCGCCAGGAACTGGACGGCAGGTACTACGGGAGTTTGTGTAATTACGGCCAGCAGGACCGGGCGGTGGGCCGGATCTTCGGCATGACCTGCGCGGACGTGTCCGCCTACGTGGCCCGGGACCTCTTCCTGGACAAACTCCCTAAAAACAAGGACGCCCTGCTTATGGTCCGGGAAGACCACCAGCCGGAAACATATGCTACGAAGGCGGACCCGACAAGACCGATCGACGGACCCACGTTGGAGGCCTACGCCCGGGCGACGTTTTGGACGCCGGCCATTCGCGCGGCGTTTGACGCGGAATACTTTTTTTCGGGATACACGTCCGGTCCCCACCCGGTCGATCCCAATAAACTCCTTATCCAGGACTTGTACCTGATAAGTTATTTGATTCTGTATGTGGATCACGGTAACTATGAGGGATTCGTGCCTGTCAAAAGCAAAAACCTTTTATCCAGGTCCCTGCTGCCCTGCGTCGTGCTGGACACGGCCTGCGCCACGAACACCGTGCTCTGGGGGTATCTTCCCCAATGGAATTTCTGGTCTACTACAGACAAATGGGTGACTTTCAGTATTGAGAACCTCCGGCGCGGGGCCATGGTCTACATGGGCGCCGTCGATAACTCATATTGGCACCGTATGTACGACAACATAATGATTCATTGTTTTCTGAACGGTCAGACCATCGGCGACGCCTACAAGGACGCCAGAAAAGAGGAGTATGATTCCGTTTCGAATTTAAAGGAAAAGGTCATCTGGCCGTATGGGGACGCGTTTTACGCCTTGTTGGGCGATCCTACTTTCAAACCGAGGTGGTGGTAATATGCGGAGAAGTATATTTCTTGTATCAGTATTTGTTCTTGGTGGTGCGTTGGCAGTGCCGCTATTCGCCGTGGGGGTGACTCTGCATACGGAAAAAGCCGTCTACGGCCCGGGCGACACGATCCTGGTTACGGCCGAGCTGCACAACACATATAACACGGAGATGACGGTGAGACTGGAGGGCTTTGTTTCCGGCCTAACCGGGAAACTATCCGGGAAATCATGCCGGCAATCCACTGTCCTGGGCCCCGGTGAAACGCAGGTGGTTCCGCTGTACCAGAGTCTGGTCGGGGAAGATTTTCCCCCGGATGAATACACACTGTCCGTCCATGAGCTTTACGGTGGGATCATAGGTGAGGAGATGACGGTATCCTTTACCGTGGCCGGGACCCTGCGTGAACTGCCCTACGCGGTCAGGATGCGCCGGGGTCTGGAGGAAGGGCCGGAAACTCGCGTATTCGTCCGGGGTGAGGATATCGGTGTGGATTGGGTGTCTCCTGAAGAGGGCGTGAGCGTCATGGGAACGGTGGTGTTCCCGGACGGCCTGGAACAGA
>CAYQRT010000105.1:0-3383 GCA_964419695.1 uncultured Spirochaetaceae bacterium
TCACCCGGTCCGCAATCTCCTCAATGGTCTGGATGATGTCGAGCAGTCTGCTCATGTGAGTCGAGATTTTTTCAATGGTGGCGTTGGTCTCCGTGATCTTGCCGCGGCTCTCCTTGGTACGCTGCACGAGTTCGCGCGCGCTTTCCATCTTCTCCGCGGCGAGCGAAGAGATCTGCCTGATCGATTCGATCATGGGCAGGGAGAGGGTCTCGATCTCCCGGGTGCGTTCCTCGCTCTTGGTACGAGCCCGCACGTTCATGTCCACGAGTTTGGCGCCCCGCAGGGCGAGGGAAAGCTGGGAGACCATCGTCTCGTACATGAATCCGTAATCCGAGACGAGCTCAAGAAAAACCAGCCCGATATGTTCCTTCTCAAACACGAGCGGACAGACCGCGCCGCGGCCTCCCCCGTCCAGAAAGGAACGTCTCCGGGCCAGCGCCTCCAGGGCGCCTGAGGTCTCGTCGCCGTCAAAAACTTCTATCCGTCCCTTCTCCATCCAGGCCACGATCCGCAGGGCGGCCAATGGATCCCGGGGATCCTGGTAGAGACCAAGCAGAAAATTACTCACCCCGATGGACGGCAATACCTGCCGGAGCGCCCGGCCCAGTCCCGGAATGTCGAACGATCCGCCCACCTGCAGGCCCGCCTGGCTCATGGTGTTGGCCAATCGCTCCACCTGGGCGCGTTTACGCGCATCGATGCGGTAGACAATCATGGTGAGCGTGGTATGCGCCTGGTAAAGCAGTCCTTCCGCCTCCCGGACATGCTCTCCGGCCAGGGTAAAGACTGCGGTACGGAAGACGGTCAACAGGTTGATAATGATGGTCAAGTCCTCCGTCTGGCGGAAATGTGCATTAAAAAACCGTTCCCACAGGGGCAGGAAGACGTCCTGCTTGCGCCCCTCAATTTCCTCAAAGAGGGCGGTAAAGAGGTCGAGCATCTCGGAGGGGTCCACCCGCTGCCGGAATCCGGACACCAGCTTCCGGGAAACCTCCTCCAGCCAACCGCGGCGGTCGCCGCCCTCCCAGACGCGGATATCCGTGAAGCGGGAGAGGGAGCCGGACGTGCAGCCGCAGGATTGGCGGCGGATGATCTCCGTATCAATATGGACCACCGGATCGTCCGGTGGGCGCCCGTCCATCATGGCCACGAGCGCCTCCACCGCCCGGCGCATCTGTATCTCCAGGGGCTGGCGGACCGTGGTCAGCCCGGGTGAGAGAATACCGGACTCGTAGATATCGTCAAAGCCCGCCACGGCTACGTCCTGCGGCACACGGCGGCCCCGGGCGGTCAGGGCCCGGACCGCGCCGATGGCCATGTAGTCGTTGGAAGCGACCACACAGTCGAAATCCTCCCCCCGTTCCTCCAGCCAGGCAGCCACGGCCCGGGCGCCCGCATCCTCGCTGAAATCGCCCAGAAAGGTGAGTTCTTCCCGGAAGGGCAGCTGGTGCCGCTGCAAGGCCTGGCGGTAGGCGCGGAAGCGCTGGATGGCGTCGCCATTGGCCTCCGGACCGCGAATGAAAGCCACCTTCCGGTAAGCATGGTCGCCCATCATATGATCGAGCAGCCGGCCCATGCCCTCTTCATTCTTGATGACCACGCCGGGGATGCCGTCCAGGGCCTGTCCGATATTTACCACCGGTATGTCGCCGAAACTGCGGGAGAAGGTCGCGTACTCTTGGGAGGTGGAATAATTGATGATGTTCCCCACCGCCAGCACCACGCCGTCCACGCTTTCCGGACGAATGAGCCGGTAGATGAGATTTTTCATGTACTCGTATTGATTGCCGGGAGATCCGCCCAGGGCGCCGCCGGGAAAGATCAGCAGTCCCACCCCGGCCTCAGTGCAGGCATCGGCCGTGATGCGCCATATCTCTTCCTGATAGCTTCCCGATCCGGCCAGAATATCAATGACCAGGGCGACCGTCTTGCCCCGGGCGTCGGTTTGTTCCACCATGTACGACTACTCCCCGTTGACCGGCGCCTCCCGGTCGAAAATCTTAACAATCTGTTCTATTTGTTTTAGTAGATTCACTCGGGAACAAATATAATGATAGAAGAAAAGGCGCCGCCATACAAGCGAAAAAACCGGGGAAGCGGCCGTATAAACGCGAATGTTGGACAGGTGGGGACAAATCGGTTAGTATGGGAGGCGGGGAGAGGGGCCGATCCGTACGCACAGGACGTGTTTACCCTTGGCCACCGGCCGGTGAAGCACTCGTGTTCCGGCCTTTTTTATCAGTCTTAAGCGAGAAAGGTGCGCCCGCCATGCATACGCTCTCCGTTCCCGAACTACTGGAAAAAATAAAAACCGATCCGGAACGGGGTTTGGACCAGGCCGAGGCCGTCCGGCGAGCGCAGGAACACGGGCCCAATGAATTGAAGGAACGTCCCCGCCCCACCATACTGGCCCTGCTTTTCAACCAGTTCAAGAACTTTCTCATCGTCATCCTGCTGCTGGCCGCCGGTATCTCGGTGGCCCTGGGCGAATACGTGGACGCGCTGGCCATCGTGGCCATCATCGTGCTCAACGCCGTGCTGGGCGTGATCCAGGAATCCCGGGCGGAGAACGCCCTGGCCGCGCTCAAGAAGATGACGGCGCCCGGCGCCGTGGTCATCCGCGGGGGGAAACGTCTGACCGTGCCGGCGCGGGACCTGGTGCCGGGCGACGTGGTGGTGCTGGAAGCGGGCAATTATATCCCGGCGGACGTGCGCTTATTGGAAGCCGTGAACCTGAAGGTGGAGGAAGCCTCTCTCACCGGAGAGTCCCTGCCGGTGGAGAAGGCGGTCGACGCGATTCTGGAAAAGGACGCCGCCCTGGGCGACCGAAAAAACTCGGGCTTCATGGGCACCATCATCACCTACGGCCGGGGCACGGGCGTGGTCACGGACACGGGCATGCGGACGCAAATCGGCCGGATTGCGGAGATGCTCCAGGAGGGCGAAGACGAACCCACCCCCCTGCAGCGCAAACTCTCGGAACTGGGCAAGATGCTCGGCCTGCTCTCCCTGGGAGTCTGCGCGGTTATCCTCGTTCTGGGCCTCATCCGCGACGCCGAACTGCCCGTTCTGTTCCAGATCGGCTTCGTACGCTACTTCGACGCCTTCCGTCACCAGCTGGTGGAGCTTTTCATGACCTCGGTCAGCCTGGCCATCGCCGCGGTGCCGGAGGGCCTGCCCGCGGTGGTCACCGTCTGTCTGGCCCTGGGCATGCAGCACATGATACGCCGCCACGCGCTTATCCGCCGCCTGCCGGCCGTGGAGACCCTGGGCTGCGCCACGGTCATCTGTTCGGACAAGACCGGCACCCTCACCCAGAACGCCATGAGCGTGGTGTCACTCTGGTGCGGGGGCCGGACCGTGACCGTGACCGGAGAAGGTTA
>CAYQRT010000105.1:3483-7649 GCA_964419695.1 uncultured Spirochaetaceae bacterium
CGCATGGCCACGCTCCACGAGCTGAAGCGCGACGCGGGACCGGCGGCCGACCGCATCGGTACGCCGCTGGCGGTCTTTGTCAAGGGCGGGCCGGACGTGCTTCTGGCGCACTGCACCCGGATTTTCAAGGATGGATCGATTCACGATTTGGACGAGGCCACCCGGAACGATATTCTCTCCCACAATGCCGCCATGGCCCGACGCGCCCTGCGCGTCCTGGGCGTGGCCCTGCGTCCCCTGACCAAATTACCGGAACCGGTGACGCCGGAAACGGTGGAGGAGGACCTGGTCTTCCTGGGACTGGCCGGGATGATCGATCCGGCCCGTCCCGAGGTGGCAGCGGCATTGCGTAAGGCCCGGATCGCCGGCATTAAAACCGTCATGGTCACGGGCGATTACAAAGACACGGCCGCGGCCATTGCCGGCCAGATCGGGCTCCTGGAGCACGGGCGGGTGCTCACCGGATCCGCTATCAACCATCTCTCCGAGGAGCACCTGGCGGAACAAGCGGGGGAGATAGACGTGCTGGCCCGTGTATCCCCGGAACACAAAGTGAAAATCGTAGGCGCCCTGCAGCGCCGGGGCCATGTGGTGGCCATGACCGGCGACGGCGTGAATGACGCGCCCGCTTTGAAGAAAGCCGACATTGGGGTGGCCATGGGCATCACGGGTACGGACGTCACCAAGGAGACGGCCGACATCGTACTCACCGACGACAACTACTCAAGCATCGTGGCGGCCATCGAACAAGGCCGTATCATCTTCTCCAATATCCGCAAGTTCGTCACCTACCTGCTGGCCTGCAACGTGGGGGAAATTCTCATCATCCTCACGAGCATGCTCCTGGGGCTGCCCCTGCCCTTCACCGCCCTCATGCTGCTCATCCTCAACCTGGTGACCGACGGCGCCCCGGCCATCGCCCTGGGTCTGGAACGCGGTGACCCGGATATCATGCTCCGTCCCCCGCGGCCGGCCCGGGAACCGGTGGTCAACCGGGGTATGGCCCTGGGAATCCTCCTGGTGGCGGCCGCGGACACGGCCGCCGTGGTGTGCTCGTACCTGCTGGCCCTGCACCGCTTCCCGGGCAACCTGGCAGCCGCCCGGACCGTGGCTTTCGCCACCCTGGTCTGTTCGGAACTCTTCCGCGCCTTCATCGCCCGTTCGGAACACCGTTCCTTCCTCAAGACCGGGTTCAAGGGCAATCCCTGGATGCTGGCCGCGGTGGGAGGGTCCCTGCTCGTCCTTATCCTGCTCATCTACGTGCCCTTCCTGCAGCATACTTTGGGATTGCACGCGCTTTCTCCCTATGACTGGTTTCTTCTCCTGCCCTTTACACTCATCGCGCCGCTGGTGGCCGAACTGGTGAAGATCCCGGGACGTATGAAACTGAAACAGGCCTCGACAAGTTCGGCATGACTTACGGATTTACATCATTCCCCAAAAAAGCCAGACGAAGAGGGCGCCGGCCAGGGTGGCGGCGATGGTGAAGGGAAGGCCCATGCGCACGAACTCGCCGAAGCGGGTGACGTACCCGCGCTTCTTGAGCAGGCCCACGGCCACGATGTTGGCCGAGGCCCCGATGGGCGTGATGTTGCCTCCCAGACTGGCCCCGATGAGGAGGCCGAACATGAGTACGGTCGGATCGCTCAATCCCATGCGCGCGGCCAGGCTGGCGGTAACCGGCAGCATGGCCGCCAGGTAGGGAACATTGTCCACAAAGGCGGAAAAGACCACCGAACAGAGCACGATGAGCGCGAAGCCCACGAAAAGCTGGCCGCCCACCAGGTGGGCCAGACCGTCGGCGATCCGGTCGATCCAGCCCGCCTCGGTCAGGCTTCCCACCAGGATGAAAACCCCGGCCAGAAATCCGGCCGTGTCCCAATCCAGGCTTTTCAGGGTGGAGAAAAATCTCCCCTCCCGCCGGGCGAGTTTCCAGACCAGCGACACCGCGCCCGCCGCCATACAAAGCGCCCCGGCCGCGAAGGAAAAACCGGTGTCGATGACAGACGAGAAGCCCAAGGCCACGACCAAGCCCACCAGAATGAAGGTGGGGGTCCAGGACTTGACCCTTTCCACGGGCACGGCGCTCACCTCCTGCCGGTTTTTGCGAAAGAAAAAATAGAGGACCAAAAACGAGGCCAGGGCCCCGATCTCCACCGCGAAAAAAATGCTGGGCCGGCCGTGGAAAATGAAGAAATCAATGAAGTTCATTTTGGCGTAGCCGCCCAACAGCATGCTGGGGGGATCCCCGATCAAGGTGGCGGTACCCTGCAGGTTGGAGCAGATGGCGATGCCGATGATGAGTTTGACCGGATCGATCTTGAGCTTGTCCGCCAGGGCAAAGGCGATGGGCGCCACGATCAGGACCGCGGCCACGTTTTCCACAAAGGCGGAGATGAAGCTGACCAGGGCGCAGATGAACAGCACGGCCCACTTGACGGACTTGGAACGGGAAACGATCTTTTCCGCCAGATAAGCCGGAACGCGGCTTTCAATGAAGACGTCCGCCACGAAGAGCGTGCCGACAAAAATACCCATGACGTTCCAATTAATGGAAATGAACGCGTGCAGCGGGCTGATGGTCAGGGTGACCAACAATACAAACACCCCGCCGGCGACTACAAAGGTACGGTACTTGGGAAGAATGATGAAGAGGACGTAGGAGATGACGAACACCCCGAGGGAGATGATACTTTTCAGGTCCGGCACGTCGCCTCCTCGCATTAACAACTGACTTCTTGGGAGTCAACAAGAGCCGCCGCCAGAGGCGGCGGCTGTTACCAAACCATAAGGAAATCGACAGGCAAAACCTTGACCGGAATGAGCATTGGAAACTCTAGGCCACCACCAAAAGTGGTGTTTTCCTCATGGTAGTGAACACGATCGGATGCTCGGTTCCCACCATACCGAAAAGTACGGGAATGTGCAAGCGAATCGCCGCCGCAGGGAAGAACGCGGCGGCCTAGGCTGGTCCGTGCCCAATCGCCGCCAGTTCCTGGATGCTACACGGCCGGGAAAACAGCGGGCCTTCTCCCCATCGGCAGCCGAGTCCGGACAGGATCTTCCGCTGAGGCTCGCTTTCGACGCCCACGGCCACTACGCGAACGTCCAGACTCTTGCCGATGGCGACCAGACTGCCGGTGATGGTGGTGTCCTCCGCATTGTCCGACAGAGAATGAATAAGCGACCGGTCGATGGAAAGCCGATCAAGCCGCATTTTACGCAGGATGACGAGGGAGCTGTATCCGGATCCGAATCCTCCCAGCGAAAGACGCACCCCCTTGTCCCGCAAACCGGCCATGATCGCCTCCACCTCCTGAAAATGGGGAATGACCGTCTGCTCCGTAATCTCGAACGTCAACCGCTCCGGGTCCATACCCGTCCGCCGGCAAAAATCCTCCACCGCGGCGGGGAGCCCCTGGTGCCGAAACTGTCGGGGGGACAAGGCCGTGACCACGGGAAGTCCGTCCAGGCCGTGTTCGCGAAACGCCGCCCTGTCGGCCGCCAGGAGGGTAAACACCCGTTCACCCAGGTCGTAGATCAGGGTGGTTTCCTCGGCCATGGGCAGGTAGTTCTCCGGCGCAGCCGGTTCCCGCCCGGGACAATTCCAGAACAACAGCGCCCGCACCTCGGTAACGGCACGGGAACGGATATCCATGACCGGTTGATACCGCAGCACAAAACCGTCCGCTTCCAGTGAACGGCGCAGGTCCTGTTCCAGGGAGAGGTGCTCCTGGGCGGCGGCGTTCATCCCCTGGTTGAAGTACCGGTAGCCGTTTTTTCCGGCGGCTTTGGCGTTGTACATGGCGATATCGGCATTCTTAACCACGGTCTCGATATCCTCTCCGTCCTGGGGAAACACGGCGATACCGATACTGGCGGTGGCCGTGATTTCCTGCCGGTCCAGGTGAATGGGCGCCAGTAAAATCTGGCGAATGCGCTTTGCCACCACCGAGGCATTGATGGATTCCTTGATCTCGCTCAAAAGAACGGTGAATTCGTCGCCGCCCAGCCGGGCCACGGTATCGGTCCGGCGGATGTTGTCCCGCAGTGTCGTTCCGACCGTTACCAGCAGTTCGTCCCCGGCCTCATGGCCGAGCGTGTCGTTCACTTTTTTAAAATTATCCAGGTCTATATATGCCAGGGCGAAGGTGCGGCCGTAACGG
>CAYQRT010000105.1:7659-9612 GCA_964419695.1 uncultured Spirochaetaceae bacterium
CCGGGCCACGGTATCCAGCATGGCTCCTGGTTCCCCACGGCAGACTGAATCCTCCTTGCGGATACAGGAAACCAGACGCTGTGCCACCTCCTTAATGAGTTGGTCGCCGCGGCTGTGCCCCAACGAGTCATTAACGCGTTTAAAGTTGTCAATATCGAGAAAGAGCACGGCGCAGCAGCGGTTATGGCGCCGGGCCGAGGCGAACGCGGTTTTCAACCGGTCGTAAAACAGCGTACGGTTAGGCAGGTGTGTCAGCTGATCATAGTAGGCTAAAAACCTGATCCGTTCCTCGTTCCGCTTTCGCTCCAGGGCGTAGCGCAGAGACCGCTCCAGGATGCGGGGGGTGAGTTCACCCTTGTCCAGATAGTCGGAAGCACCTGCTTTCATGGCGGCCAGGTCCACCTGATAATCCCCCTGCCCGGTGATAAGGATGATGGGCAGCGTGCAATTGCGGGAAACGGCCTCGGTCATGAATTCAACGCCTGTATGCCCGCCCAGGTGGAAATCCAGCAGGCAGGCGTCATAGGTCGTTTCCTTGACGATTTCATCCAGGGCGCTATCATAATCGTTCACCCAGGACAACCGGTACCCGCTTCCCAGTTTGGCGAACAGGTCGCGGGTGATGACGTACTCGTCCTCGTCGTCATCAATCAAGAGGACATGGATAACCTTCTCTTTTGCATCCAAAATCGCTTCCTTGCACGCACCGCCGTCCCGGCTCGCGGTCGTCTTCCCGGTCAGGGAGCGGCAGGTGGGCGCCGGGAAGAAATACGTATCATAAGTGTAGTATACACGGTGATGCGGATGCAACTTTTTATAGGTGCACCGAAGATTGCGATTGGTAAAAATAAAGCAAAATAACCGGCGTAGATAGAGGGAGGGGAATGCACCTTCAAGAGACGAGAGCGGCCGGCGTCCGGGGGGGGGGCAGCCCGCCTCATGGAAAAGCCACCACCTCGTATTTTCCATCCATTTTCGACGCCTGCGCACGAAAACGACCCGCCGTCCATCCCTATACGCATGGTAACACCTGTAAAGCGATCAGCCGGAAGCGGGGAAGTTTTTCTCAATTGTATGCCGCTGCTTATTGACAATACCCCCCACGGGCTATACATTAGGCGGAATCAAAATTTTTTTCCCGTGTAGACTGCGCAGCGGTTCCGATGCGTACCCAGCCGGTCCCTCCGGATTTTGTACGTTTTTTTTGGAATTTCTCCCCGGCGCACGGTGAAATCCACATATGTACAAGGAGTTCTTCAATGAAGAAGCGGTTGTTCCTTCTGGGCGCACTGGCCCTGCTCCTGGCCCCCGCCGCGGCGTGGGCACAGGATTCAGGCGGCGCCACGGGCGGCGTGGACCTGATGTGGTTCACCATGGCCGGCTCGATCGCGGCGCTCGTCTTCGCGCTCGTGCTCATCGTCCGTATCATGAAAAAAGACCCCGGCACCAAGGAAATGCGGGAGATATCCGACTACGTGCACACCGGCGCCATGGCTTACATTAAGCAGCAGTACAAGGTGGTGGGCATTTTCTTCGTGGTACTCTTCCTCCTCCTGGGCTTTATCGCCTGGATCGTGCCCATGCTGAACGGCGGGGCGCGCCTGCTTTCGCGTTTCGTACCCGTCGCCTTTATCACCGGTGGCTTCTTCTCCGCCCTCTCCGGCTTCATCGGCATGAAAGTGGCCACCAAGGCCAACTGCCGCACCGCCTTCGCCGCCAGCAAGAACCTCAACTCCGGACTGCGCGTGGCCTTCAACGCGGGCACGGTCATGGGTATGGTGGTGGTCGGCCTGGGCCTGTTGGACCTGGCCCTCTGGTGGACGCTCCTGCGCTACGTTTTCCTCCCCATGCAATTCGGCATCACCAGCATCCATGAAATCCCCGGCATCATGATCACCTTCGGCATGGGCGCCTCCTCGGCCGCGCTCTTTGCGCGCCTGGGCGGCGGCATCT
>CAYQRT010000106.1:0-9594 GCA_964419695.1 uncultured Spirochaetaceae bacterium
AGATTACCGGTTATGGTCTCCTGGATGATCGTTCGGGAAAGCCGGAATTGATCGGCGCCAACGGGTTTTTCATCGGCATGTTCGAGCAGACCGCCTATGAAGAACGCACGCTGCAGCTGCATCCGGGAGACCGCCTTATCAACTACACCGACGGCATTATCGAGTGTCCCGACCAGGACGGAAATCATTTCGGCCAGGACAATCTCCTGCGCGTCATTGCCGACCATGCGGACGATGACATCGAAAGCCTGTCCAAGAACATCATCGTCGACCTCATCGCCAGCATGGCGCACGACCGCTTCCCTGACGATATCACGCTCTTAATCAGTGAAGTGATCCCCCTGCTTTGATTTTTCCTGGCGGGTTTTTTTAATTGCAAAGCCCGCCGGATGGCGCTTATACTGGTAATGTGCCGTCAGGCTCCATCCCGGCGTCTTTGTTCAAGGAGCGAACATGGAAACCGACATTAGAAAACAAGCGCAGCTGTATATTACCGAGGCCAAAATCGAAGGCGAACGGGTCATCGCCATCGTCCGCCTGGTGTTGATCCTCCCCATCCTGGTTTTCGCCGTGGTTATTCTGGGAGAGTCCGTTTCGGAATCAGGGTGGGGAACGGCGTTGGCCGCACCGACGATCTGGGTGGAATTGGCGTGCCTTATTACCGCCGCCTTCGCATCCATCTTTACCCTCCGGCAAACCCGCCGTAAGCTCTATGCCCCCTGGATGAATATCGTGCTCCCTCTCTTCGACGTCATCCTGGTGACCGTTACCCTGGTGGTGATCGCCGAACCCAAGACGGGATTCATGGTGACCGCTTCCACCCCCTGGTTGTATATTATCTTTCTCATCTTGTGCGTATTGCGCAGTTCGCCCCTGTCCGTCGTCGTCACCGGCGTTTCCATCAGTGTGGTGCATCTGGCGCTGTCCCTGTTTACGCTTTCCTATCTGGGGACACTCGAGCCGACGGTCACCGCGGACCAGTTCGCCAGCGTGGACAACGGTCACATTGTCCGTCTCTGCCTGGACGACGTATTTTTTAAGTCATTTATTATCCTTATCCTCACCTTCCTGCTGGCGTACGTGGCCAAGCGTTTCAATAAAATGATCGAAAACCAGGTGGCCATCCGCATGGACCGTGAATCGCTGACGCAAACCCTCTCCCGCGAATTAAAATCACTTACCGACACGGTCAGCGCCAATTCCACAACGCTGGTCGACACCTCGGTTCAATTTTCACGCACCGTGGACACCATGGTCGATTCCTGCGGGAAAATCGAATACGCGATCAACGAGGAGACGACCGCCGTGGACCAGACTTCGGCCACCATTACGGAGATGATCCATTCAATCGAATCGGTGGCGAACAACATCGTCAAGCAGTCGGATCTGGTCACCTCAAGCGTCACCGCCATTGAGGAGATCGGCTCCTCCATCAACCAAATCACCACCACCGCCAAGAAGGCCAACAGTCTCGCCAACAGCCTGCTCACCAACGCTGAAAACGGCGAACGGTTGATGGAGGAAGTGTCGGCCGCCATGCAGGAGACCGAGCGCGCCAGCAAAAACATTGAGGAAATCGTAGAGATGATCTCCTCTATTGCCAGCGACACCGACCTCCTGGCCATGAACGCCGCCATCGAGGCCGCCCACGCCGGGGAGGTGGGCAAGGGGTTCGCCATCGTGGCCGATGAAATACGCAATCTGGCGGAGACCTCGGGCAGTAATGCCAAGATGATCAACCAAATTCTCAAGGATCTGAGTACCCGCATCGGCAGCATTGTGGAGTTGGTGGGCAAATCGGCGGAATCCCTGACCAACATCCTCAAGGACGCTCGCGAAACATCGGGGATCAATTCCGCCGTGCTGACCGCCATGGAAGAAGAAGCGTCCGCCGTCAACGAAATAGTCTATTCCACGCAGGAACTGGCGAAAATCACCGACGAGGTCAAGATGGCCAGTTCGGAACAGGCGGCCGGTGGTTCCCAGATCATCGGCGTGATCACCCATATAAAAAAACAGACGGACAATGTTTTCGACCTCACGCGGGACCAGGTGGACAAATCCCAACAGATTGAAGCCATCTCCAAGGAACTGAACGAGGTGGTCAACAAGAACCAGTACGTGATCACCAATCTCAACGAACTTGTTAAACGGTTGTAACCGGAGGCGCTCCCGCTGCCCGCGTACACACCGTGCCCGGAGGGCGGGGATGCCCTTCTTCGCTTGATCTTTCAAGATCTTTCCTCTATGATCATTGACTGTTCCCGCAGTGCCCGACGGAAACCGTCGTCCCTACGACGGCAGCGACGACGGCCTGACGGTTCCCGCACCACCGGGTGTTCACGCGAGGTGCTTGTCCTTTTTGGCAACACGTTCCGGACAGCGGGGAATATCTCCGGCATCGATGTAATGCCAGGAAAAGGCCGGACATGTTGTCAATCAATTTTACCCTTTTTTTTCGTCAACTTTTAAAATCCTTCTTTCGTTCAAGACACACGCACTACCGGTTGACCGTCAAGCGCTTCAGCGTACTCCTGGCCGTCATGGCGGTCTTCTTTTTCAGCATCGCCTACCACTGGCTTTTTTTTCTGCTGGACGCGATCTTTTTTTCCGGGTTCCGCCGGCAGAAAGTGGAAAAGCCGATATTTATAATCGGGAATTTCAGGACAGGCTCCACCCTCCTCCACCGGATCATGGCCCGGGACACGACTCATTTTATTTCTTTCAAAATGTGGGAAATTTATCTGGCGCCTTCGGTCTCCCAAAGGAAGTTCTTCCGGGCCCTGCTTCGGCTGGACGCCCTGGTGGGCGGTCCCCTCCGTCGCTTTATCGGGTTCTTTGAAAAACAGGGGATCGGGCGCAATCGTCTCCATGAAATGGGCATGCGCAAAGCGGAGGAGGAGGAAGGCATGCTCATCTTCATCTGGCATTCCTTCTGGAACAGGTATTTTTTCCCCATGCCCGAAGACACGGCGCCGTACGATTATTTCGACAGCCTTATGCCGCGGCCCAAGCGCCGTCGGATCATGCGGTTTTACCGCCGGGCCGTTCAGCGCCACCTCTACTACCATGACGGGGGGAAGATGCTTCTCTCCAAAAATCCCTGCTTTACGCCCAAGGTACGCAGCCTGATGGAGGTATTCCCCGACTGCCGTTTTATTTATCTGGTGCGGGATCCGGTGGAGACCTGTACGTCCAAAGTCAGCTGGTTCGCGTACTGGTACAATAATTTCAATTCACCGCTGGAACCGTATCCGCTCAAGGACGAAACCATAGAAATGATGAAATTGTGGTACACCTATCCGGTCGAGGTGCTCAAGCACCTTCCCAAAAAGCGAGCCCTGATCGTCAACTACGACGATTTCGTGAAAAGCCCGGAGAACATGATACGATTTATTTACAAGTCGTTCGGCATGAAGATCACCCCCGACTTCGACCGGGTTTTGGTGGAGGAAACCCACCGGGCCAGGAGTTTCAAAAGTTCGCGTGAGACGACCGCCGAATCCATCGGCATGTCCAAAAAAATTCTACACGAGCGGTTTGAGGATATTTACGCGTATTACCGGAATTTCCGCTTCGATAAACCATGACATACCCAGTGCCGGGGCCCGCTCTGAACAAATCATTTTGAGCCCCGTGCCGGTTTGACAGGTCTGAGAATCCCGTGTATAAACTGATGGTGCCCCGCTGACGACGGTTGGCGGCGCTTTTTTAGTTACATAAGGAGGATTTCATGTCCCTGTATCTGACACATCCGGCGTGGCTCAGCGCGGAGATCATTCCCGGACTGCCCTTCCGGTGGTACGGTCTCATGTATATTTTTGCGTTTTTGGCCGCCTATCTTCTGTTTATTTACCAGGTGAAAAAAAGCAAGCTTGAGATCAACAAGGACACCATCATTAATGCTTTCTTCTGGGGCATTGTGGGCCTGTTGATCGGCGCCCGCGTGTTCTATATGGTGTTCTTCGACACCACCAAGGCGCTGCTGCGTGCTCCCTGGATCATCATTGTCCCCATTGATGAAAGGGGAAATTTTACCGGCTACCAGGGTATGAACTGGTACGGCGGCGTGGTGGGAGCGGTCGCGGCCATGGTGATTTATCTGCGAAAAAAGAAGCAGGACATCCTGGAGTGGGCCGATCTGCTCATAGCCGGCGTGCCCCTGGCCCATACTTTCGGGCGCATCGGTAATTTCATCAATGGCGAGTTGTACGGACGGTTGACCACCGCCCCCTGGGGCATGATTTTCAAAGAGACGGAAAGCTATTATGACGCCAACAAAAAACTGGCTGTGGGTGTGCCCGCCTCCGATCCGATCGTCCAGCAGATGGCGGCCGCCGACAACATCCCCATCGCCCCGGGGCAAACCCACCTGGCCCTGCCCCGCCATCCCACCCAGATTTATTCCATGCTGTTTGAATGCCTGCTTATCTGGGTGATTATATGGTTCATCGTGCGCCTGCGGAAACCGTACAAGGGGTTCGTACTGGCGTTCTACGTCACCGCCTACGGTCTGGTGCGCTTCATCATTGATTATTTCAGGGTGCCCCTGCGCAATGAATTTCTGATTACCCTGGTTCCCCAATACAGCCAGCCGTACCTGCTGATGTCGCCGTTCAATTTTTCATTGGACAATCTGTTCAGTTTCGCCATGATGCTGGCGGGGATTTTTCTCTTAATTTTCTTCGGGAAGCGCGCCCGGCGGGGCACGCTGGCTCCGGTGGATGAGCCAAAATCCGATTTACGCAAGATGAAAAAGAAAATAGACAAGGAATAGATCCGCGGGGCGGAATGGCCGCCGCAATTCACGAACTCCATTTTTTCGATGCAGTAAAGCCGGCCCGCCCCGACGCGGAGCCGGCTTTTTTTTATGGAGGCCCACAGTGCGCTTGTGGAGTCTTAGTCCCCGAGATCTGGACGCACGAGGGCTGGTCGCGCTCTGGCGAGAGTCTCTCTCAGCGCGTCGTGTTTTGGCCGGGAAAACGCGAGGCTACCGTTTCCAGCCGCCCACCCTCTTTTTATGGTCATACACGGACCGGTGGGAATCTGGGAACGCTTTCGGTCCGGCGGCGGTTGATGCCCGCCACCTACCTCAGGCCCGCTTTTCCTACTTATTGGGTCCGATGAATAACTCGTGCTCCAACCGGAGAAGAATTTCCTGGACGGCTTCCTCGGGTGAAAATTCAGCCGTGTCAATCACCAGTTCCGCGTCAGCGGGCGGTTCATAGGGATCGGATATGCCGGTGAACTGGGGGATGATGCCCGCCCTGGCCTTGGCATACAAGCCCTTCCGGTCCCGGCTTTCGCAGACTGCAAGACTGGTGGACAGGTGAACGAGGATGAATCCTCCGTGCTTTTCAATGACCGAGCGCACCTCCTTGCGGATCGCGTCATACGGGGCGATGGGAGCGCAGATGGCGATGCCGCCGTTCTTGGTGATTTCCGAGGCCACGAACCCGATGCGCCTGATATTGAGGTCTCTATGCTCCTTGGAAAAACCCAACTCGGAAGAGAGGTTTCTGCGTACGATGTCTCCGTCCAGCAGGGTGACGGGACGTCCCCCCAGTTCCAGCAGTTTGATCATGAGGCCTTTGGCCAGGGTGGACTTGCCGGCTCCGGAAAGGCCGGTGAAGAAGACGGTGAATCCCTGCCGGGAGCGGGACGGATAGGTGGCCCGCAGCTCGGCGGCCACTTCGGGAAAGGTGAACCAGGGAGGAATTTCCAGTCCGCGTTTGAGCCGGTCGCGCAGATCGGTGCCGGAGATGTTTTGGGTGGGTGTGCCCTCGGCCACCGTGTCCGCCGGTTCATAGGTGTTCCGGTCGGGCAGATATACCATCTGTTTGAATTCGACGATTTCGATACCGATGTCGTCGCCGTACTTCTTCAGAAGGTCGTGCGCGTCGTAGGGACCGTAGAAGGGTTTGCCGGAGGAATCCGCGCCCGGGCCCGCGTGGTCGCGTCCCACGATCAGGTGCGTGCACCCGTGGTTCTTGCGGATCACGGCGTGCCAGGCCGCCTCGCGCGGACCGGCCATGCGCATGGAAAGGGGCAGCAGGGCGAGACGGGCCGTGTTCAGGGGATAATGCGGCATGACCGCCTGGTAACAGCGGACGCGGGTAAAATGGTCGACGTCGCCCGGTTTGGTCATGCCCACCACGGCGTGCACCAGCAGGTTGGCTTCCACTTCCCGCACGGCCTTCATGGTCAGTTCAAAGTGGGCCCGGTGCAGGGGATTGCGCGTCTGGAAGGCGATCACTTTCCGCCAGCCCAGGTGGCCGAATTCGGCGCGCAGATCGGAGGGAGCGCTGCGGAGGATTTGGAAGTCGAAATGCTCCGGCATTTCTATCCCCTCGAGCTTCCCGCCGATATAGCAGGGCTGGCACCGGTTCAGGATATAATCCACGCCCGGATGTTCCGGGTTGACCGTCCCATACACGTTTTCCGCCTCAAGTTTCCGGTTGGGGGTGAAGATGTCCTCCACGTGCATGACGGCCAGGAGTACGCCTTCCTGGTCACGAAGGGCCAAGCGGCCGCCCGTCTGGAGAGAGGCGGCGAAATCTTCCGGTACGTCGAGCGTCACCGGCACCGGCCAGAATACGCCGTCAGCCAGTCGCATCCGGTCACAGACGGAATCGAAATCGGCCTTTTTCATGAAACCGGCCAAGGGAGAAAAAGCGCCGCTCATGAGGAGCTCCAGGTCGCACAATTGCCGATCGGTGAGCGTCCAGGACGGCGCGTCCCGCATGTCCGCCTTGAGAGAGGCCAGCCGCTCCTCCGCTGCCATAATATTGACGAGATTCCCGCCGTGAGGGGATATGAGATGCGTAGAGGTCATGATATTTCCTTGCCTACAGGGATTTTGACCGTGATAGTAGCAGGAAAGCTCCACTGTGACAAGGCCGGGCGGCCTTTTCCCTCTTTGCAGAACACGAAAAAACATCGTACACTACCCGCTGCGCGGGGCGGAGACTACCATCCCCCGTACCGGCAAGGAGAATGAAGGTGAGCATAATACGAATTTTTACGGACGGCGGTTGTTCCGGGAATCCGGGACCCGGAGCCTGGGCCGCCATAATCGTCCGCGATGGCACGGAGACCGAGCTGGCAGGCGGGGAAAAGAATACCACCAATAACCGCATGGAACTGACCGCCGTCATCCGGGCCTTGGAAGAAACGGACCGTACCGGAACGCGTGGATCAGAGCTGGAGGTTACCACGGATTCACAGTACGTAAAAAAAGGCATCAGCGAGTGGATCAAGGCCTGGGTCAAGAACGGCTGGAAGAACAGCGCCAAGGAACCGGTTAAAAACAGGGATTTGTGGCAGCGGCTGCTCGACTTGAGTTCCGGCCGGAAGATAGCCTGGCACTGGGTCAAGGGACATGCGTCCCATGATCTCAACAACCGCTGCGACGCCCTGGTTCAAGAGCAGATCAGCCGGCTCAAACGCCCCGTCTAGTGGCAAAAGGAAAACTTGACAAGACGGGGGGCGGTTTTCTACAATGGAGCAGGGAGGGGCTGAACGGGGGCCCATGGTGCGCATCGAGGATCACGAGCCTTACCAGCCGGATCTGAAACGCCTGCTCAAGGAAAAAGACGACTATATTGAATACCTCGAAAAACTGACCGTGGCCCAGTCCAACGTCCTGTTCCTGGCCGACTCGGAACGGAAGACGGCCGATAAGACCATCAAGGCGTATGAAGAACTGCAGCGGCTGGCCGAAAACGAGCTCAAGGACAAGGACACCATCATTCAGGCGCATGAAAATCTCATGCACCTCTCGTCCCAGGAACTGCTGCATAAAAATTCCGTGTTTCATAATATCCTGGAGATCAACCAGTACATCAGCACCATCATTGAAGAAGAAGTGGTTATCCGGAAAACGATCGAGAACATGATGAAAACCATGCAGTTCCAGCGGGGACTGCTCATGATGAAGGAAAACGGTAAAGTCGTCCCCAAAATCTTCATCAACATCACCGCCGATGAAAACAAAGCAGCGGCCTTCGACGTGCCGCTGCGCATCATCAACCAGGTCATCGCCGAAAAGAAAAAAGTATTCGTCAAGAACGAACCGATTCAAAACGGCGGCCCCCCCAAACCGCTGTCGGTGCTCTGTCTGCCCCTGCTGGTCAAGGACAACCTGGTGGGCGTCATCTATACGGATATCTATGGCAGCGAATGCCGGTTCTGCGAACGTGACATGGAAATCGCCGAGATCTTCAGCACCCAGGCGCTCATCTCGATCAACAATGTCATCCTCTATCGCATGCTCAAGCAGGAGTCGATCACTGATCACTTTACCGGGCTGCCCAATCGAAAGCAGCTGGAAATCAGCGCCGAAATGCCCGGTCAAAAAATGCTGACCCTCATCAATATCGACAGTTTTTCCGCGATCAACGCCGCCTACGGACTGGAGGCCGGGAATCACGTGCTCAAGACCGTGGCCCAGCGCCTCAAATCCATCTGTGACGAGAACGCCGCGCTGTACCGCCTGTCCGGGGATGAATTCGTCATCCTCGTCAAGGGCACCGGTATGACACCGCATCTTCTCTCCACGTCAATAACCAACATCCTCTCCGGGACACCCATTACCTTCCACTCCATTTCCATCAATGTGAGCGTTTCCATCGGCTTGGTGCAGAACGAGGAGCGGCATCTGCTCCGCAAGGCGGATATCGCGCTCAAGCTGGCGAAAAAACGCGGGCACGGCTACAGTGAGTTGTACCGGAATGAAGAAGATTTCGCCAACCGGTACCAGCGCGTGTTCGTCTGGGTCAATAAGGTCAAGGAAGCCGTGCGTCAGGACCGGCTTCTCCCTTATTTTCAGGGCATCCGCAATAATCACACGGGGGCGATCGACAAATACGAATGTCTGGTGAGACTTATCGACAACGGCCGGGTACTCAACCCACGCCATTTTCTGGGACCGGCCAAACAGGTGGGACTCTACAGCACGGTGTCGTTCTGCATGATCGACAAGTGCTTCACCTTTTTCAGCGACAAGACATATGATTTTTCACTCAACCTGTCATTTGAGGATTTTTCCAATGTGGGCCTGTTGAGCTACATCGAGAACCGGCTCAAGGAGTTGTCCATTGATCCCCACCGCGTCATCTTCGAGGTGCTGGAGGAATTCAGCCGCAAGAAAGACGATTACGGATTCGAATTCGTCAAGGCCCTGAAAAATCTGGGCGTCAAAATAGCCATTGACGATTTCGGCACCGAGTATTCCAATTTTTCGCGGCTTCTTTCGATCCAGGCCGATTACATCAAAATCTCAGGGGCCTTCACCCGGCGCATGCTCTCCGATTCACAGAACTACAAGGTGGTCAAAGCCATTACCGAATTCGCGCACAGCATCGGCACCGAGGTGATCGCGGAGTACGTGTGCGACGAACGGATTCAGGAGAAGGTTCTCGAACTTGATATCGAATATTCCCAGGGGAATCTTTTTTCCAGACCAGCTCCCGATATCCTGCCGGCGTAACCCCGCGCGGTCCACCGGTTCACCCGCCATGGCCAGGCGGGCTGAGGCGGAACGCGAACGCCGGGCCAAGGTCATTTCGGCGGAAGGCGAATTCCTGGCCGCGG
>CAYQRT010000107.1:0-9587 GCA_964419695.1 uncultured Spirochaetaceae bacterium
GTTCCGGGTGGAAGGATTCGATCGGGTGTGCCACCTGGCGGCCCAAGCCGGCGTCCGCTACAGCCTGACCAATCCCCACGCCTATATACAGAGCAACATCGTGGGCTTCATCAACATCCTGGAAGCGTGCCGTCACCATCATGTCAAGCATCTTGTCTACGCCTCCAGCTCTTCGGTCTACGGGCTCAACCGCCGCCTGCCCTTCTCCACCCATGATAATGTCGACCATCCGATCAGCCTTTACGCCGCCAGTAAAAAAAGCAATGAACTCATGGCCCACGCCTACAGCCACCTCTATGAATTGCCCGTCACCGGTTTGCGCTTCTTCACCGTGTACGGCCCCTGGGGCCGTCCGGACATGGCCCTCTTCCTCTTTACCAAGGCTATTCTGGAGGGCCGCCCCATAGACGTGTTCAATGAAGGCGACATGAAGCGCGATTTCACCTATATCGACGACATCGTGGCAGGCGTGGTCCGGGCGATCGACACCGTTCCGCGGGGCGATGCCTCGTGGAACGGGAAAAAGCCCGATCCGGCCGCCTCCCCCGCCCCGTTCCGCGTGTATAACATCGGGAATTCCCGGCCCGTGCCCCTGCTGGATTTCATCGCCGCGCTGGAGGACGCGCTCGGCAGAAAGGCGAAAAGGAACCTCCTCCCCCTGCAGCCCGGGGATGTACCGGTCACCTGGGCCGATACGCGCGACCTCGAACATGAGTTGGGTTATCGTCCGCACACCGACGTGAAAAAAGGCATTAAGGAATTCGTAGCCTGGTACCTTGATTATTACGGAGAGCATTAATGAAAGACGAAAAAATCGCCGTTGTGGGCCTGGGGTACGTGGGCCTGCCCCTGGCCGTGGAGTTCGGTAAAAAAACCGATACCATCGGTTTCGACATCAACGAGGCCCGGATCGAAGAGCTGAAACAGGGCCATGATCATACCCTGGAAGTGGACGGGGCCGGCCTGAAGGCGGCCGGTCGGCTTTCCTTTACCTCGGATCCCACCGCCCTGCGCGGCTGCTCCTGCTTCATCATCACGGTGCCCACGCCCATCGACGCGCACAACAACCCCGATCTGAGACCGCTGCTGGGAGCCAGTGCCACCGTGGGGCAGGCGCTCTCGCCCGGGGCCGTCGTCATCTACGAAAGCACCGTCTATCCCGGCTGCACGGAAGAGGATTGCGTTCCCGTTCTGGAGCGACATTCCGGCCTGAAATTCAACAAGGACTTCTTCTGCGGCTACAGTCCGGAACGCATCAACCCCGGGGACAAAGAGCATACGCTCACCCGCATCCGCAAGGTGGTTTCCGGTTCCACTCCCCAAACGCTGGAAAAAGTGGACGCGCTCTATACGTCCATCATCACCGCCGGCACTTACCGCGCCTCATCCATCAAGGTCGCCGAGGCGGCCAAGGTGATTGAGAACAGCCAGCGCGACATCAACATCGCCTTCGTCAATGAGCTCTCGCTCATCTTCCAGCGCCTGGGCATCGACACCCAGGAGGTGCTGGCCGCGGCCGGCACCAAATGGAACTTTCTTCCCTTCCGCCCCGGGCTTGTGGGCGGCCACTGCATCGGCGTGGATCCCTACTACCTGACCTTCAAGGCCCAGGCGCTCGGCTACCATCCGGAAGTGATCCTGGCCGGCCGGCGCATCAACGACGGCATGGGCGCCTACGTGGCCCAGCAGTTGGTGAAGCTGATGATCCGCCGCGGACACAAGGTAGGCGACGCCCGGATCCTGGTCCTGGGGATCACCTTCAAGGAGAATTGTCCGGATATCAGAAACAGCCGGGTGGTGGATATCATCCGGGAATTGGATGAATACGGTTGCCGGATGGATATACACGATCCCTGGGCCGAGGCGTCAGAGGTCAAGCGTGAATACGGTCTGGACATGAAGATGGAGATAGAGGGCACATATGACGCGGTCATCCTGGCCGTGGCGCACCGCCAATTCACGGACCTGAAGTTCGACCGTATCACCCACGGGAATGCGGTCATCTATGATGTAAAGGGTATTTTGGACAGGGGCACCGTAACCGGACGGCTGTGATACTCGGCGGCGGTACCATGCCGGATACCGGGTAGAACCGGATGAAGTCCAGGGGATATTGAACAATCAATATCCCCTTTTTTTTACGATAAATGTTTGGGCAGGGGGGAATCGTTTTCGCCCAGCTGTTCCGAGAGTTCCTTGAGCAGGGCTTTGGCCTTGGCCGAAAGTTTCTCGGGTACTTCCACCAGTACTTCTATGTACATGTCCCCCCTCCGGGGATTGTTGTTCAGGTAGGGGACGCCCTCGTTTTTCAGACGGAGCACCCGTCCCGTCTGGGTTGCGGACGGCACCTTGACCCGCACCTTCTTGCTGTCGATGGTGGGGACCAGCACTTCCGCCCCCAGGGAGGCCTGGGTGATGGATATGGGAATCATACAATAGATGTCATTGCCGTTGCGCTTGAAAAACTCGTGCGCATGGACGTGGATATAAACGTACAAATCGCCCGACGGACCGCCGTTCTGGCCGCCGTCCCCCTGGTCGGGAATGTGAATGCGCCGTCCGTCTTCCATGCCCGCCGGGATGGTTACCTTGATGACGCGCTTTTTTTCCACCACGCCCGTGCCGCGGCACTGGGTGCAGGGGTCCTTGACGACGTACCCTTCGCCATTGCATTGGGGACAGGTGGTGGCGATGGAGAAAAAGCCAGAACTGCGCCGCACCTGGCCTGATCCCGAACAGGTGGGGCACATGGTCTTGCCGCCGCCGCCCGCCGCTCCCGTACCCTTACAGGACGAACAGGTGTCATTGCGGCGGTAGGATATCTCTTTGGCCACGCCGAACACGGCCTCGGTGAAGGTGATTTCCAGGTCATAACGGAGATCGGCTCCCCTCCGCGCCGAGGTGCGGGCGCCGCGACCCCGCCTTCTCGATCCGCCGAAAAACGAATCGAAAATTCCGGAAAAATCCCCGAAGATATCCTCGAAATCCCTGAAGACGGTGGAAAAATCATGGGCTCCCTGGCCCATGCCCTCCACGCCGGCGAAACCGAACTGGTCGTAGGTGGAGCGCTTCTTGTCCTCTCCCAGCACCTCGTAAGCTTCGGTGGCCTCCTTGAATTTTTCCTCAGCCGTCTTGTCGCCCGGATTTTTATCCGGGTGGTATTTGATGGCGAGCTGCCGGTAGGCCTTCTTTATATCATCCTTGGAGGCGTTGCGCGGCACGCCCAGGACTTCGTAATAATCTCTTTTAGCCACGATCACGCTCTACGACGGCCCGGCCAGTGTTCGATGAGAGCTTCATGCCTAGCTCTTTTTATCGTCGTCGACCACTTCATAATCGACATCGTCAGCCTTGCCCTTGGCTCCACCGCTCGCGTCTTCGCCGCCCGCCTGCTGCGGCCCGTCGCCGCCCGGCTGTTCCCCGCCCGGCTGCTCCCCGCCCGGCTGGCCCTGCGGATTGGTGTGCTTGTACAGTTCTTCCGCGATCTTGTAGCTGGCGGTGCGCAGCGCCTCGATCTTGGACTTGATCTGCGCCGTATCGCCGGATTCCAGGGACTGGCGCAGCTCATCGATCGCTTCCTGGATCTTTTTCTTGTCGTCCTCGGTGATCTTGTCCCCGTAATCGCGCAGGGATTTTTCCGAGGTGTAGATCATGGAATCGGCCTCGTTCTTGACCTCGGCCTTTTCGCGTTCCTGCTTGTCTTCCGCGGCGTGCGCCTCGCCGTCCTTGACCATGCGTTGGATTTCGGTTTCGTTCAATCCGGAGGAGGACTCGATCCTGATCTTCTGTTCCTTGCCCGTACCCAGATCTTTGGCGGACACGTGCACGATGCCGTTGGCGTCGATGTCGAAGGTGACCTCTATCTGCGGCACGCCGCGCGGCGCGGGCGGAATGCCCACCAGGTCGAAGCGTCCCAGGGTCCGGTTCTGGCTGGCCATCTCACGTTCGCCCTGCAGCACGTGAATGGAGACCGCGTTCTGGTTGTCGGCCGCGGTACTGAAAATCTGGCTCTTGCGCGTGGGGATGGTGGTGTTCCGCTCAATGAGCTTGGTGAACACACCGCCCAGGGTCTCGATGCCCAGGGAAAGCGGAGTCACGTCCAGGAGGAGGACGTCCTTGACGTCGCCGCCCAGGATACCGCCCTGGATGGAGGCGCCCATGGCCACCACCTCATCCGGGTTGACGCTCTTGTTGGGCTCCTTTTTGAAAAGTTCCTTGACCAGTTTCTGCACCGCCGGAATGCGGGTGGAGCCGCCCACCAGGATCACTTCGTCCACGCCATCCGCGGTCAGTCCCGCGTCCTTTATCGCCTTCAGGCAAGGCTCCTTGGTGCGCTGGATGAGGTCGTCCACCATTTGCTCGAACTTGGCACGCGAAAGCGAGTACTGCAGGTGCTTGGGACCGGAAGAATCCGCCGTGATGAACGGCAGGTTGATATCGGAGGTCTGGTTGCCGGAAAGCTCGATCTTGGCCTTCTCCGCCGCCTCGCGCAGCCGCTGCAGGGCCATGCGGTCCTTGGACAGGTCGATGCCGTAGTCCTTCTTGAAGTTCTCCACCAGCCAGTCGATGATCCGCTGGTCAAAGTTGTCGCCGCCCAGATGGGTGTCGCCGTTGGTCGATTTGACCTCAAACACGCCGTCGCCCAACTCCAGAATGGAGATGTCGAAGGTGCCGCCGCCCAGGTCGTACACGGCGATCTTTTCGTCCTTGCCGTTCTTGCCCAGACCGTAGGCCAGGGCCGCGGCCGTGGGTTCGTTGACGATGCGTTTGACGTCCAGGCCGGAGATGCGGCCGGCGTCCTTGGTCGCCTGCCGCTGCGCGTCATTAAAATAGGCGGGAACGGTGATGACGGCCTCGGTGACGGTTTCTCCCAGGTAATCTTCGGCGGTCTTCTTCATCTTCTGGAGAATAAGCGCCGAAATCTCGGGGGGTGAATAGAGTTTACCCGATATTTCCACCCGGGCGTCCGCGCCCGAATCGGTCACCTTGTAGGGGACCATGCGAATCTCTTCCGAGACTTCGCCGTACCGGCGTCCCATGAACCGCTTGATCGAATACACGGTGTTCTCGGGATTGGTGACCATCTGGTTCTTGGCGGGTTGACCGACCAGCCTTTCTCCCTTGGCGGTAAATCCGACGATGGAGGGCGTGGTCCGCTGTCCTTCCGAGTTCTGGATGACGACCGGCTCGCCGCCTTCCATGATGGCCACGCACGAATTGGTCGTCCCCAGATCAATGCCGATGATTCTTCCCATATTACGCTCCTTCACTTCCTTTTGAATCTATTTATTCATGCCGTTTTCCGGATTTGCAGTGGCCTCCGGCAACGGCTGTAGTACTTTCACTTTGGCCGGCCGCAACACCCGGCCGTGCAACAGGTACCCGCTCTGCAGGTCCTCCACCACGGTGGCCGCCGTGGCCTCCGCGCTTTGTTCCGCCATCAGGGCTTCATGCCGCTCCGGATCGAACGGCTGTCCCTTGGCGGCAAAACGTTCCAGACCCCATTTTTTTTCCAGAATATTCACCAACTGCTTCTCGATCATGGAGATGCCGGTATGGAAATTTTTGAAGTCCTTTCCGTCTTGGGCGGATTTGATGGCCCGTTCAAAATCGTCAATCACCGTCACGATGTCCAGGAGCAGGGTCGCGTTGGAATAGCGGGTCGATTCCTCCCGTTCCTTGACCATCCGCTTTTTGTAGTTCTCAAAATCCGCGTATTTGCGCAGATATTTGTCCTTGAGATCCCGAACTTCCGCTTCGAGTCCGGCCAGCTTCGCCTCAGGTGTTTGGTTTTGTTCGCCTGATTTTTCTCCGCCGGCCGGTGCCGGGGCGGTCCCCGCGCCCTGCGCGTTCGGGATCTCGTTCGCCGTCTCTTCCGACGCGTTTACCTGATCGGCGGTTTCGGGAGACGGCGGCGTCTCGTGCGAATGCTTGTGGTGAAACCGTTCTTTTTCCGCGTGGCGGTCATGCTTTTCACCATTCAAAATGCGAACCCCTTTATAAGCGATAATTTTATCTTAAGATAATAAACGCGTTTGCAGGCGTCAATACTTTTTCCCGATATATATAATGGTAGCAGTCATGAAAATCGTTTCCCCAGACCGTGAAAAAGCACGCCCGGGAAGGGAACACGGCTTTTAATAGCTCCCTCGGGACAGGTCTCCTGGCAGCAATAGCAACGGATGCACCGGTTGTAATCGTACCGGGGAGGCCGTTTGCCCGATCCGCGCACGATGGCCTTGGGCTGGACCGGACAAATTTTCACGCACTGCAGGCATCTGGTACAGCGCGCGTCAGTAATGACCGGACGCGGCACGATAAACCTTTTCAGGTATTTGAGCAGGGGGCTCTTGCTGAACACGGGCTGGTTGGGCGGATTCAACGCATACGGCCGCCCGGCGGCTTCCCGGAGCGGGATGCCGCGAATATCGATATCCCCCTCATCAGTGACGCCCAGACCGCTTTCCCGGCAGGCGGTCAGTAAATACACCTCGGCCGGGTCAAGGCCCATGATCCGGCAGGCGGTGGCGTCCAGGGCCACCGGATCGCTTGACATCAGGATGAGTCCCGTGTGCACCAGGCTGCCGTTCCGCGGACCGTTGCCCTCCATGCCGTACACGGCGTCCATGATGGAAAGCCGCGGCCGGATCAGTCCGGCCAGGTCAACCAGCATGCGGGAAAATGATTCTTCTTCGGGCAGCCGCGCGTGGAACCAGGATTTTTCCAGTCCCGGCACCACGCCGAACATGTTCTTTACCGCTCCGGTCATGCGTGTCAGGGCGTGTGTCTTCAATTTGGGCAGGTTGACGATGGCGTCCGCCTCCAGCGCTCCCCGGGCCACGAAAAACACGCGGTGTTGCCTGCCCCCGGGATGGGACCGCTCCTCTCCGGAATCGAAATCGGCCAGACGCACCCCGTGTTGCGCGGCCACGTCCGCGAATCCGCCGGAAGCGACGGCCCCCCGGGGCGATTGAAACGCCGGCGAATCTCCGTAGGAAAGGTCATAGCCCCGGTCACGCATGGCGGCCGCCACACCGCCGAAGACAGCCGGGTGCGTGGTCGACCCCCGATCAGGTTTGTCCCCATGCAGCAGATTGGGCTTAAGCAAGAGGCGCCGGGCCGGACCAAGCAGCGACGCCAACGGTCCCAGCAGCGACAGGCCCTCCTCAACGGCTTGGCGCACCGTGTCCGGCCGGTAGTCCGGGCACCTCGTGATCGTCACGATAACCTTGGCACTCATGCGTTCGACTCCTCCCGCCTCACCGGTTGCGACTTGACCTTGGGAAGGCGGATGGTGACCGTGGTCCCCCGCTCTTCCCCCCGCCGGAACACGCACGAACCGCCGTTTCTCTCCAACAGCAGACGGCAAAAGAACAATCCCAAGCCGTCATGACGCCGTTTGGTGGTGAAAAAGGGGCGGCCCGCCGCTGCCAGATGCCTGAGTGACATACCGGGGCCGTGGTCCGCCACGTTCAGAAAAACCGCGTGTTCTTCCTCACGCGCGGTAACGAGAATTCCGTCCTGCGGCCGTGCCAGGGATTCGCAGGCGTTTACCAGCACCTCCCACAGGCACAGACTCACCTCCTCGGGGGAACCGAACGCCTTGAGACGGGGTCTCTTCTGGTAGCGTATTTCCACTCCCCGCCACTGGTCACGGCATTGCCGGATAACCGGTTCCACCACGGCGTCCAGTGAAAACGATATCCGGGTGGCGGCGCTGCCGGACAGATGTCTTTCAAACCGTCGCTTAAAGTCCATAAAGGTCTGGGCTTCCCGGCGGGCTCGCGAAAAGAGCCCGGACAGGGGAGGCTCGGAAGCCGTCTGCTCCGGTCCGGAAGCGGCGGAGTTCTCCCGCGACGCGGGGAACATCTTCCCCATTTCGTCGCAGTATTTTTTCATCCGGCCCACCACTTTCCCGGACCGTTCGATCACTCCCCGAGCCAGCGATTCGTATTCGGCGCCGCGCTCGATTGATCGCGCGGCCGGCACCATCCCGCCCGGCGATTCCAGAAATTCTCCCGCCAGGGTCCCGGACGGATGCCGACTCCGTCCGAGGATGCGTCGGTCCACGATCAGGAGAATGACCAGCTGCAGGTAGAGCGCGGTGATGAAGAGCGACAGTCCGGTGACGAACCCGGCCGTGGGCTCCGTCAGGCGCAGGTGGCGGGCTATAAAATCATAGACCGGCTGCCAGGATACGGCGAACAAAGCCAGGAGCACGAAGGAAACGACGAAATAGACCACGGCGCGGCTCTGCAGCACGCGGATCCTGAACCCCCGGGACCGTATCAATCCCACCACGTAGGAGAGCGGCAGGAAGACCAGAAAAAAGCTGGACGCCATTCCCAATTGGGGGAATCCGCTGCTTTCTTGATCCACGAAATGAGGCACTTGGCCGAATAAAAAATGAGGCGGAATGGAGAGCAGCGCGCCGGCCATAATCCATTCCAGATGTCGCTTGATATCGTGGTGCGCCGTCCGGAAATATGTGACGACCAGGATGAACAGGAAAACGGCGTAGGCGGGAATGTCGGCGTAATTCTGCACCAGATCGACCAGCCGGAGATCGGCCAGTTCCCGGTCGCCGCCCAGCAGGAACCAGCGAACGGCGGTGGTGTAGCGGAGGCAAGAAAAAGCCGTGATGATGACGATGACCGCCGTGATAAGGACGCGTTTCAGCGACGACGGTAACAGGTCTTTCTGGAAAAATACGATGAAGAGGATCATCAGCCAGGCGGTCAATTCTCCCAGATTGACGAACGTAGTGACCAGGAGATTTTCATAGCTGAACGACCTCACCGCCGTATACGCCACAAAACAGAGCACCAGCAGGGCGAACAGGGTATGGGTGATTTCATGATGGTAATGGGTGATGATGTACAGGGCGATCCCGCCCATGACGATGAGAAACAGCAGTCCGAAAAACCAGTCGTAGCGTGAGACCGATAGCTCGGGCGTGACGGTCACGGACCGCTTCTCCCCCGCCGGATCGGTGACGGAGACCACCACCGGTTCGAAGGAAAGATGCCCGTATTCCCACAATTTCAGCTGACGCACGGAGGAAACCGTCCGGCCGTTGACGGCCGCTATGACATCCAGGCCGGGCTTAAGGCCGGCTTGACGGGCGGGCGAATCGGGTTTATCGGGGAGAAAGACCAGCCCGCCGCGCTTCAGGTTGAGTTCCGGATCGCCGGCGGTAAGGCCGTAATATGGTTTGACCAGATAGCGAATGAAGAACACCGCCGAAATCGCGCAGATCACCACCGCGACGGCGAGGAACAAAAGCATTTTCCAGCGGGTGCGCACAATAAGGTGCAGGGGTACGGCGTTCATGGTCACTCGATCTGGCCGCTTGCTAGAAAGGGGGAACCTTTTCAACGGCTTGCCAGGTTTTGGCTTATTCAGGATGACGGTATAGTATCATACAAGGCGGTCAAACGACTATCGCTTTTTTGTGGAAAATGAAATATTCGGCCGATGCCGGCGCGTGTATTGACAGAAAAAACCTTTATTGGTATTGTCGTTCCACCGTGGCGGCGTAGCTCAGGTGGTAGAGCAAGCGGCTCATATCCGCTGTGTCCGGGGTC
>CAYQRT010000108.1:0-9545 GCA_964419695.1 uncultured Spirochaetaceae bacterium
GTGCCGAACACGCCGGTGTTGGCGAAGCCGATGCCGACGCGCAGCTCGTTCTCGAGCTTGGGAATGATGCTGATGGAGGCCGAGGCGGAGATGCTGGGCGGGATGAAGTCCGTGTAGGTGTTCAGGGTGTTGATCTTGCTCCAGCCCGAGTTGGTGCACTGGACGCCCCATTCACCTTCAAAGCCCGCGGAAGCGCCGGCGGTGGCGGACACCGCACCCGTGGCCGCGGCCGAGACCGCTAGATACGGGGTATAGCCGATTTCCACCGGTACTATGCCGATGGCGAAGTTGATGGTCAGGTTGACAGGCAGAGCCACTCTGTAGGTGCCGGTGACCGTGCCGGTGCATTCCAGGTTGGCCACGGCGCTCGCCAGGCCGTTGGCGCTGAAGGAGGCCTTGATGTCCGTGTTGAGGGTGGAGTAGGGGACGGCTTCATACCAGACGATGGTGCTGGTGTGCCAGGTGATCAGCCACCAGCGGACGGTTTTGGTGTGCCTGACCCAGTTGATGCCGGCGTCCCAGTTCAGGTAGAGGCGCAGGTGGAAGTTGGCGCCCAGCTTGAGGCGTTCCTGCAGGGTCAGCTTGGCGCTGCCTTCGTAGCTGACGTTTACGTTGCCGGAGGACTGGGAGCCGGAGCCGCTCACGTCGAAGATGGTCTGGTCGAACGTCCTGTCGATGTTGATGATGGACTTGTTGCTCGTCACGTCGATGAGGTCGATCGAACGGGCGGGGTTGGCCGCGTCGGAGAGCACGGTCTCGGAGCCGTCTTCGTTGGGTTCGCGGATCATTTTGAGGTGGAGCGGCATGCTGTAGGTCGAAGCCACGGCGCGGCCCTCGGTCTGGTATGACACCTGGGCCGTCCTGGTTTCCGAGTCAATGTCCACGATGGACTTCTGGGGGAAAAGTTTAGCCATGTTGCCCTTGGTGGTGTGCACCACCAGGGCGTCGTCGGTCTTCGCCAGGATGGATACCACTTCCAGCAGGTTGTCGCCGTGGATCAGCTGGTCGCCGACGTTGACGTCCGGCACCTGTCCGGCCGGGATCTGGTAGGCGATGGTGCCTTCTTCATTGGAAAGAACCTGCCATCCCGTGTCGTCGTAGGCTTGAGCCAGGCCGGCCGGGGGGGTCCCCATATTTGCCGGGGCGTTGACCGCGCCGGGGGGCACGCAGCCGAAGATAATCGCGATCGAGATAAAGACGACCGTGATCTGCATGAACCGTTTCAGTGTGCTTTTCATAATGGCCTCCTTAAAAATATTTGTGCTTTCAGTTTTCCATTTCCGATTGAATGGTAGCCCAAGCAAAATACATTTTCAGCCATTCGTCTATTGTAATGATTACGACGGGTCTCGTAATAATTACGAGGCCCATGGTCGCCCTTCCTTTTCCCCGGCGGCCCCCGGCCGCGCCTGCGTGTATGCGGCCATTCCCTTTGCCGTTATCTCATGACGGGTCCGCGGTGGAAAGGGTCGGAGTCATTGGTGTGATCAGGCATACGGAGGAAGGCCGGGAGCAGTCCGGTTGCGGTCAGAGGGAGGCGAGTTCGGGAGGGAGGGGCAGCGTGAAGGAAAACGTCGCGCCTTTTCCCGGTTCGCTTTCCGCCCAGACGCGGCCGCCGTGCATGATAACAATGCGTTGGACGATGGCCAGGCCGATGCCGTTTCCCTCGAATTCATCGGCGGCGTGCAGCCGCTGAAACACGCCGAACAACTTGTCCCTGTAGCGCGGATCGAACCCGGCGCCGTTGTCGCGCACGCTGTATACGAGCTCGGAATCCTTTTTCACCCCGCTCACCTCTATGGAGGACGGCCGGCTGCCCGAGGAAAATTTCACCGCGTTGGTGAGAAGATTCATCCAGATCAGCCCGATGAGCGTGGCGTCGCCGGCCGCGGGCGGCAGGGTGTGCAGGCGGAACTCAACCTGTTCCCGCCGCTGCGGGTCGATCACGGCGTCGAACGCCGACTGCGCCAGTTCGGTCATGTCCAGGAATTCCTTTTTGATGGCGGAACGGCCGATACGTGAAAACTCGAGCAGGCTGCCGATCATGGCGTCCATACGCGTGGTCTCTTTTTTAACCACGGAGAGGATGCGCGTTCCCTCGTCGTCAAAGTCCCGTCCGTATTCTTCCCCGATTATATGGACGTACCCGTTAATGGCCCGCAGCGGAGCGCGCAGATCGTGGCTTATCGAATAGGCGAATGTTTCCATTTCGCGGTTCATTTCCTGCAGCCGGGCCGTTCGTTCCGCCACGCGCGCCTCGAGCGATTCGTTCAGGCGGCGGATTTCCTCCTCGGCTTCGCGTCGTTCGGTGATGTCGCGCGCGGCGGCGTAGATGCCGTCCCCGTAAGGCAGGCAGCGCCACTCCAGCCAGCGGAAACCTCCGTTACGGCGGAGACAGCGATTGACGAGGTCGACCGCTTCCCCGTGGTGAAGGATGCGTTCCAGGAAGCGACGCGTCCGCTCCCGGTCGTCGGGATGGATAAAATCCAGGAAGTAATGATTCAGCGATTCATCGACCGTATGCTGGAGCGTGGCCACCCATTCCCGGTTCAAACGGTGCAGCCGGCATGCGCTGTCCGTGACGCAGAGAATTTCACGGGCATTGGTGAAGTACCAATCAAATTCCTCCAGGCTGTCGCGCAGGCGGGCGGTCATGGTGTTGAACGTCTCGGCCAGGGTGTTCAGTTCCCGTGTCACCGATGGTTCGGCCTGCAATCCGATCTCGCCGTCGCCGATGCGTTCCGCCGTGCGGGTAATGTGCCGCAGGGGCCGGTTGAGGAGGGGATCGAGGACGAGCACGGTCAGAATGCTCAGCGTCAAGGTCAAGAGCAGGGCCTGGATGACGCTCTGGAAGAGCAGGGTCATCAGGGTGTCGTTGATGGGCTTGTCGGTGGAGAAAACGACCAGCTCGCCCACGTCCCAGGTTCTTCCCCCGGCGTCCGTGTACGTGATCTTGTCCTGCGGACGGACCAGGCTGCGGCCCAGGAGCCGCGGCACGTCCTCCGGTTTTTCAATGACGGTCACCGAGCCGTCCTCGTTCTTGGCCATCCCGAACCAGAGGCCGGACGTGTGGTACAGCACGACGCCCGCCAGATAGGGACTCTGTATTTCCTGCCGAAGTAGATTTTCCACCGTGCGCCGTTCCAGGTTCCAGAAGGGAATGGACAGGCCCGACGCCAGCCGCGTCGCCGCCTGGTCGGTGGCGCTTTTCACCACGGCCGTCTCCCGGGAGAAGTTGACCTGGTACGTGAAGAAACCGGAGATGATCATGATGCCGGCTATGGAGAGAACCTGGAAGAGAATGATGCGTTGGTAGAGGCGGGGTTTTTTTTTCGGTAGGGGCGGCTTCATGGCTCTCTTCCGTACGGATCGTGTCCGTATGTACTTGAGTATAGACAAACGCTTCCGGAGTTTCAAACGTGTCCGGCGGCGCGGCCGCCTATCTTTTCTTCCTTTTTTTCTCCTCGTACTGGAACACATCCTCGATCCCGGCCCCGAACACCCTGGCGATGCGGAAGGCCAGTTCCAGTGAAGGAACGTATTTCCCGTTCTCAATTGAAAGGATCGTCTGCCGCACCACCCCGATCCTGGCCGCCAAATCCTCCTGTGTCATGTCGAATTTGGCGCGGAATACCTTGATCTGGTTATCCATGCCGGCCCCTCAATGCTTTTTCGTGAAGATGATATAAAGCGCGTAGTACAGGACCATGAGAAAGGACGCGGAAAACAGCAGCACCATGCCGGCCCACCACATGGATCCCGCTGATCGGTCCAGCGCGACGAACACCGCGCCGGTTACGCAGGCGGCCAGGCAGAAGATGCTGAAACTCCAACGGGCCGCCGCATTGGCCAGGTGGATGAGCCGCTCGTCCATAACCTTATTCGTCACCGTCCGGCCCAGGAGCACACTGGCGCCCACGCCGACGGGAACGACAATCAGGGGGATGAGGGGGAGGTTGAGGATTACCCCTACACCCACCGTTGTCCCGGCCGTCAGGGCCAAAACCAGCCTGATCCATCTGTTTGTCTTGATCGTCATCTGTTTCTCCTTGTTGATGTTATGTTTAGCGTACGTAATTTATACATAACTAAATGTTACATATAAATAACATACTGTCAAGAGAAATTTTGAGGGAAAACCGGCTGTTGAATGGGGTATCAGCGGCGGGCCAGCAGGTAGCGGATTTCACCTTCCTTGGTGAGGGGGATGATCGTGTCGCGGTAGAAGCCCAGCACGGCCTCCGGATCGATACACGTGCGGACCCGGCGGTTGACCGCGGCCTGGGTCACCTTCACCTTCTCCCTGACCCGGGCAATGATGCGTTCTTCCACCTCCCGGCGTGTTAAAAGATTGGCAATCGCCGTGTGGTCGTTCTTCGCGGCCAGGGCCCGGTAGTGGTCCGGCTTCTCCCGGAACTTGCTCTCCGCCACAAAGAGGGCGCCGTAATGGACGCGCCGCGCGATGGCCTGCAGGGCGAAGACGTCGTGCTCGATGGTGGAGCCGTACTGGCCGTCGTCGCCCTCCCGGACGAACGCGGGCAGAAAGGCGATGTAGCGTTGCTTGATGTCTCCGGTCAGATTGACGGTGTCAAAATCCTCAAGCGACAGCGGATACACGGGCAGGTTCACCGTCCGGCGCGGCGCGGGCAGCCCGGCGTTGAACGGCCGCTCCTCGGGCACGCAGAATCGTCCGAACTCGGCGTCCATGCGCTCGTGGGACAGCAGGCGGATGTCGAGCAGGCTTTCGTTTTTAAAGCCGCTGAAGCCGCTTTCCCCCGGGCGGTAGACGGGAGCGTTCAACCGGTATTGGGCCCGTTCGATGAGGTGGTGGATGATCGTCTCTTCCAGCCCTTCCAACCGCAGGGCGATGGCCTCCAGATCGATGCCGTACACGGGAAGATCATGCGTTTCGGACATGCGGAACACTCCTTGGGTGGATCTGCGGATGGTGTCAGCTTATCACGAACGGCGGAAAAAAAGAAGAACCCCGCGGCGCCGCAGGCGCGACAGTCCGTGGGCGCCTATTTGACGGGGCGGACCGCGGCCGCCTCGGCCTCCAAAACGCCCAGCTCTTTCTGCCACGCGCCGCTTTGCACCCATCGTGCGAAGATCGGGGTTATCTTTGGTTCCAGGCTGCCCCGTCGGCGGGACAGTGCGAAAAACGTGGGACTGGCCATCAGGGGCGGATGCTGAAGGTAGTATTTTTTTATCCCCGCCATCCCGGCGTAGAGGGGAACGGCCATGTCCACCACGATGGCCACCTCGATGCGTCCGTCGGCGAGCATCCTGTATTGCTCCGCGTCATTGGCCGCGGGCACGGTTTTCATCCCCCTGGTCAGCGCGGCGTGGGCCATCTGGTCCTTGACCACGCCCACGATATACTTGCGCACATCGCCCGGTTGGGTGACCTTGATCCGGGGATCCAGGGTCAGCGCGCTGAAATTGGTCTGGTGAATGCGTACGGGTACCATGACCGCGCCGTTCAGCTGGGTGATGACGGGTTGGGCCAGGAAGAAGGCCCCGTCCACCCGGCCCCGGGCCAGCGCCGGATACAGTTTTTCCGGCTGGGGATAGGTAATCATAACGGCCTTGATGCCCGCCTCCTTCAGGACCTTGATTACAAGCGGACCGGCGAAGGACGTGCCCTCAATGGTCCCGATGGTGAGTTCCTGGGCTCCCAAAATCGCGGTGCAGAGGAGCCCCAGAATGATGACAGCTGCGCGTTTCATGTGCGTCTCCTTAATGGATGCCTGTATATCCATGGGCCGTCGGGCGGCCTGGCTGTTTATTCGGTTTTAAACTTGGAGATCTCCCCGTCGAGCGTCTGGATACTGGAGGAATTCTGCTCCGAGAGAAGGGTCAGTTTGTCCATGGACCGGGAAATCTCCTGGACGGCGTGCGTCATCTCTTCAATCCCGTTTTTATTTTCCTCCACGATCTCGACGATGCGCTTGATCGATGATGCTATCTGTTCGGTGCCGCTGCGCATCTCGGTTCCCGATCCCTTCACTTCCTCGGTCATCCGGTTCAGCGTGCCCAGCGATTCGGTGATCTGCCGGTTTCCGACCGTTAACTCCTCCAGACCGGTCATGGTTTCCTTCATGCCCCCGGCCACGTCCGTGATGCCGGCCATCACTTTCCGGATGGTCCCGCTCGACTCCCTGGTCAGCGCGGCGGTTTTTTCGATGCCGGCCACGATCTGCCCCATGGAGTCGCCGATACGTCGGGCGTTCTGGGCGGTTTGTTCGGCCAGTTTGCGGATCTCGTCCGCCACGACCGAGAAGCCGCGTCCGTAATCCCCGGCGTGGGAAGCCTCGATGGCGGCGTTGAGCGCCAGGAGATTGGTCTGGCTGGCCACCGAGTTGATGACGGCGATCATGTCCGAGATAAGCTTGGTGGAGCGCGTGGTCTCTTCTATGGCGTGCGAGTTCTGCGTCATGCCGGTTTCCAGCGTGCGGGCCAGGGCTTCCAGGTCGTTCACCACCGTGATTTTGTTCCCCGTGGACCGCTCGATGCTTGAAACGTTGGCGATCATCTGGTTGACCGCGGCCGAGGACTCGTTGACCGCGGCGGCCTGTTCCTGGATCATGCCCACCACCCGGCCGATGAACGAGTTGATCTTGGAGATCGTATCGCTGGAACGGTCGATCTCCTCGTTGAGGTATTCTGTGCGCTGGTTCATTGAGACCATGGATTCCGATATCTGCCGGGATGAAGCGGTGACGCTCTGTGAATTGTGGGCCAGATCGTCGCCCAGGGAGCGACTCTTGAGGCCCACGCCCTTGAGACTGAAGATGATCGCTTTCAGTTTGTCGAGAAAGGCATTGAAGCGCGCGGAGACTTCAGCCACCTCGTCGTTGCCGCGCACGGGGAGGCGGACGGTCAGGTCGGCCTCGCCCTCGGCCATGTCCTGGACGACCCCGGAAAGGCGCTTGATCGGCCGGATGATGAGCCAGGCGATGATGGTGATGATCGCGGCCAGGATGAGAAAGATGAAGACTTCGCTGACGAGAATTTCGGTGATGAGGGCGGTGGTGGCCGTACGGATGGGAAAGTCGGTGAAAACGATCCGGGCCGTGCCCGCGGGCAGGCCGTCGCGCTGTATTTCCACTTCCCTGGTATACAAATTGGGATTGCCCTTCTCCGCGGCCTTGGCCACGGATTGGTCGGAGGTGTTGAATACCTCTATCTCCACGATCAGGTCGTTCTTCAGAAACGATTCCAGACTGTTCTGCAGGCCGATGGTGTCGTAATTCCAGACATAGGATGTATTGGCGGTGGCCACAAGGTTGGAGAGGTTTTTTATCTCGTCGGCCAGTTTTTTCTCCCCGCTGGCGGTCTGGTTTATCGTCTCAAACATGACGAAGCCCGCAAAGCCCATGAAGAGCGCCAGCAGCGAGGGAATGAGCATTTTGGTCCGCAGTTTCATCTACATCCCCACAAGAATGAAGGTACTGTCCTTCTCCCGGCCCCTAGGCGGGCGCCCGGACGCAACTTTTTCCCTGTACTGTAAAGGTTCGTCTATGGTGTGTCCACTGTCAAGTTGTGGAGGCCGCTTTGGGACATAAAATTGGAAGCTGCCGGGAAGATATGCCGTTTTCTTCCATAAAATCAAGGCAGGGTGTCGCGAGGACCAGGGGCGTATCAGTCGAGGAATACGATATTCTCCGGTACGGCGGCAACGTCCTTCCGTCCTTGGCCCAGAATGGTCGCGATCTCCTTGCTGTGTTTGCCCGCCAAAAGTTTGAGTTCAGCGGAGGTGAACTCAATCACGGCCTTGGCGCGGTCGTTGATCATGACCACGTCCCCGGCTTCGAACTCGCCCTCCACCGCGGTGATGCCCGTGGGCAGAAGGCTTTTATGCGCGGCCAGCGCGGCCAGGGCGCCCGCGTCCACCCGGACCGTGCCGCGGGGCGGGGCGTTGGCGATCCAGCGCACGCGCTGGGAAAGTTTTTGTTTGGGCAGGAAGACGGTGCCCACGCTTTCGCCGGCTACGATGGCGGAAACGACGTGGGGCCGCCTCCCTTGGGCGATGACCATGCGGCACCCGGCGCGGGCGGCGATTTTAGCGGCTTCGATCCTGGTCTTCATGCCCCCGGTCGAATGTTCGCTGCCGCGCCCGCTCGCCATGGCCTCGATCTCCTTGGTGATCTCGTAGACCGCGGGGATGGGACGGGCGTCACTGCTTTCACGGGGATTTTTATCGTAGAGGGCGTCAATGTCGGAAAGGTGGATGAGGAGGCCGGCGTCCACTTTGCTGGCCACGTAGGCGGAGAGGCGGTCGTTGTCGCCGAAGGCCGTGCCGATTTCATCCGTGGCCACGCAATCGTTCTCGTTCACCACCGGCACCACGCCCAATGAGAGGAGCGTTTCGAACGCGTTGCGCAGGTTGAGAAAGGTGGTGCGGCGGGTGAGCACGTCGGCCGTGACCAGCACCTGGGCCACGGTGATCCCCTGCTCCCGGAAGGCGCGCCGGTACTCGTCCATGAGGAGCGGCTGTCCGATGGCCGCGCAGGCCTGCCGCATTTTAATTCCGGTCACCCGTTCCTTGATCCCCATCTCGGCCGCTCCCCTGCCGATGGCGCCCGAGGTGATAATGAGCACCTCGCGTCCTTCATCCATCAGGAGCTTGACGTCCGCGGCCAGATTCCTAAAAAAAGCGGCGTTCATCCCGTCCTCTCCGCTCAAGGTGGCGGTTCCGATTTTGATGACGATCCGCTTAACGTTCGAAAAATCGCGCATTGGGAATTCTCAATCCTCCGCCTGTGAGTATACACGCATGGATGGACTTGGAAAAGAGAAAGGAAAGCCGGGCGCGCATATCGCCTCGCGGTGGTGCCGGCAGCCGGCCCGATTGCGGCCGGTCTCCGCGGTGACCGGGCCGCATCGCTGGGATCGTGAATACCATAACTATATGATATTTTACAATTTTTTGGTCCATGCCGATTGGCGTGGACGACACGCAGCACCCCTCTTTGCTAAGATCAACCAGTTTTTACGAAGTCCGGTGTTGCCGGATGCCTGCCGCGTCTTGTCGCGGCCGATACATTTTCCTATCAATATCTTCCGGAGGAAATGATGAAAAAACACGCCTTTCCATTATCCATCGCTCTACTGATTCTGCTTTTCCTGGCGGCGGGATGCGCCGTCCCCGTCGGGACGGGGGAAGCCATGGCCGTGGGCGGGGCGGATACCGCCCTCGGCGCCGTCTATCAAAAATACCTGGACGTTCCGGCGTACCGGCAGGCGCGGGGCACCTGGTGCTGGGCCGCCGCGGACCTGATGATCTGGGATTATTTCGATATGGATCCGCGCCTCTACCAGAGTGACATCGTACGGCTGGTGGTGGGCGAAGTCCGTGACACCCCGGAGGGAGTAAGCCCCGGCCCGTTTTTGGCGGATAACGGCATTGACTATACATTGGTGTATAATCCGGTATCCAAAAGCGCCTTGATCCGCAGTATCAATCTGGGAAGACCGCTGCTGGTGAGAACGACCAATCTGGACGGTACGGGCGCTCACATCATGGTGATCGAGGGGTACTA
>CAYQRT010000109.1:0-9475 GCA_964419695.1 uncultured Spirochaetaceae bacterium
CCTTGAAATCAATATACGGTTTGAACGGCGAGAACGACGCGGTTAGATTATTAGTCAGGTTAAGTTTGGTGGAAGAGATATCAGTCGTAGTTTGCGCGAATCCTTCAAACGGGATAAAGGTGGTTCTGAAACTTTCGAAACACGTGACGTCCCCGGACAAATCGAATGCGGCATTGAGAAAAGAGAATTGGTATTTGAGGGCGGACGTTCCCGTATGATTGAAGATCGAACTGGTGGTAAAGTAGGTGATATCCTCCACCTTGTTCCATGACGTGTCGCTGAACAGGTGTTCCGCCGTGAAGAGATGAGTGAGTAAATACGAGGTGTTGACGGAAAAGTACCTGATGGTGCGGTCGATGGGGATGTCGGGTTTGGTATCCGGTTTTCCCAATTCGAAATAATCGGGGAGGGGGGTGCCCGCCGTGGAGGGGGCGGTTTCTTGTTCGGGAACGGGAGAAACCACGTCCGGAACTCCACCCGTCCCGGGCTGTGCCGATAACGGTTTGCCCGGGGCCACTGCGTTGCTGGCCGTATATGAATAGATGGTACCCCCCACACCCACGGTGAAATTGGGGAAGGTCAGGCGGTAGGGGTAGAAAAACAGACGTGCCGGGTCGGCATTGATAATGGTGTCTGTGTTCGGAACAGTGGGATTGGTTAATGGTTTGTTTTTACTGGCCCAGTCGAAGGTGATGGAAAAAGGATCTATTTTTAATGTTTGGAAAAGCGGTGATTGCAGGAGTGAAGCAAAATTCAGACCGAGGTCGAGTTTCCAGGTGAGGTTTTTTTGTTGGGCGGCGGTGGTTTGGGCCGAGGTCGGCACGGTCTGTGAGGTGAGATCAAAGCCGAGGATTTTCCCCAAGTCCAGGGTTTCCTCCCTGTTGTAGAAATCCGAGGGGAAGAAGGTATCAGAGAATAGTTTGATATTGCCCGTGAGTCTGGTGAGGATGCCGGCTGACGTATTGAACTCCGCTTCCAGTCCGAACCGGAACGGTGTTTCAATATTGAAAAAATAGCCTTTGTTCCAGTAGTCCCGGTCCAGAAAGTAGGTCGTGTACCCGATATTCGGCAAATTAAAAATGCTGCGCGAAAAACCCAACCCGCCCATCAGTTTGAAGGACGGCGACGCGTCCAGGGATACCCCGGCAAAGCCGCCCAGGCGGGAATATACGTCCGCCATGAGTTTAAGGTGCTTGACCACGGGAGCGGCACCCGGCTGGGAAGAGGATGTGGCGGAGGTTGTGGCGGGGGTAGGGGATGATTGTTTCCGGCTCGGCCGCAGGAACAGCCCATCCAGCTCCATTTCGTAGTCCTGGCCTCCGGCCTCCTCCAGCTGCAGGAAAGAGAGCGCGTCATCTTCCTTGGTTTTTTTACCAATCAAATAGATAGTGTTGTTGAGAAAAGCCCCTTCCCTCAGGCGGATGCCGATGACGGGATTGAAGAACAACTCGTCGCTTGAGTAGAAATAAAAGGGGATATACAGCGACGGGATGTTGCCCAGGTAGAGAACGGCGTTTTCGATGGCCCATTCACCCGGCCCGTAGACCCAGATGCGGCTGGCGGTGATGCGGTAATTGGGTCGGGCCGGGTTGACGCTGGAGGTGATGACGCCGTCCTCCAGCAGGATGGAATTGTCTTTTAGGCGTGTAACGGACTTTCCGCTGTAGTGAAAGAGCACCTCCTTCTCTTCCATTTTTTTCATCCGTTCACCCCGGGCGTAGTAAAGGACGCCCTCCCAGTTGTCGGCGTCGAAGACGAACGTTTCGCCCGTGAAAGCCTCCTCCTTGTCGCCTATTTTCCGCGTGTAGAGGACATTGCCCGACGCGCTGATGATGTTCCGGGATTGATTGTAGAGCACCCGTTCCGCCTGGATGGTATGGGTGGTATTGTCCTTGGTGTCGGAGAGCATGATGGTCGCGTTCCCCTGAATGAGAACATAGTCCTCTTTGGCGTCTTCCAGGCTGAAATATTCCGAGGAACGGGCGGATGTTATCTCGATGCGCCTGAGAATTTCCTTTTTGTCACCGGGCGCCTGTAATTTGAAATAATTCCTCAGCTTTTGCACCAGGGCCGGTTTGTCGCCCGCTTCGTCAATACCCAAGAGACGGCACCATGCGACCAATTCATAATAACTCGCGGTCTCAATGTCCTGACCGAGCGTACTCGTCACCATGGATTGGTAGTCGGTGGCTTTTTTCTTCTCTTCCGGGGCGGGGGCCGGCGGAGTTTGCCCAAACATGCCCCAGGTGACCGAGACGAATAATAATATGGAAAGTAGGGCTTTTTTCATGGTTGCACGGGCCGTCTATAGTTTTATAGGGTGGCAAGAGTTCTGTCAATTCAGCTTCGGCAGGCGTCATGCCGGGAATCAGGCTCAATGTATTGCCGTTGCAGTCCGATCCGACCAGTGCTATGATATATGAGGGGAATCGCAGCGTCCGCGGGTGTTCGCTTGGCGGCCCTGTATGATAAGGAGTGTTGAGTATGCGTACGTGGTTGCAACGGCGGCTTGCCGCCTGGGGGTTCGTTTGTCCGAAGACGGGACGATTCAGGAGATCCCGGCCGCTCAAGGGCGCGGCGATTCTGCTCTTCCCGGTGGTGGGGTTTCTGGCCCTGCTCTGGTATGTGATCCGCGTGGCGGAGAAGCCCAGCCGGGCCTCCTATCCCTGCATGCAGGCGGCCGCGCCGCTCGCATCGGGTTTTGTCGCCTGGTTGGCGGGCCTGATCGTCCTGCCCGCCGTTTTTGTTAAAATCTGGTCCGTCTTAAAGCGGCGGGGGCTGCCCGTGGCCGGGTTCGCGCTGGTGGCCCTGTCGCTTTCCGTGGGCGGGTCCGTCATGTTCTGCCGCAGCGGGGAGGGCGCCATTGCGAACGCGGTCATCGAAGGGCCGAACCGGCCCACGGGCACGGCCCAGGGCATCTACCCCGGCCGGGTGGTCTGGGTCTGGAATCCGGAAGCCACGAACGAACGCGTCACCAACCGTCCCGGCGACGGGTGGTTCCTGCCCAAGAACAACAACCAGCCCGCGATCGACCGCATGCTTTCCGAGGGCCTGCGTCAACTCACCGGCGCGGATACGGACGCCGCGGCGTGGAAGGCGATTTTCGCCTATTACAACAATCGCCGCGGAGCGGCGGCGGGATACGCGCCTGGACAGAAAATTTTCATCAAGACGAACGCCACCAGCGCCTGGTGGGGCAACTTCAAGGCGGCCGACCTGTCGATCGCCGAGAATCAATTCTACGGGGTGGCGGAGACCAATCCCGCGGTGGTCCTCTCGGTTCTGCGGCAGCTGGTGAACACGGTCGGCGTGACCCAACGCGATATCTATGTGGGCGATCCCATGAAGCATATTTATCGCCACGCCTATGAACTCTGGCACGCGGAATTTCCCGGTGTGCATTATATTGATCATGATTTCGGTCCGGAGCTGGGTCGGGAGAAGGTAACCTATACCGCCAAACCCGTCATATTCTATTCCGACCGGGGCACGGTCATGCAAGCCGGGGGGATGAACCATTCAACATCCGGCCCGCCGGTGGTGAGCGACACCCTGTGCACGCTTTTTGAGACCGCCGAGTATATCATCAACATCCCGACCCTGAAGGGACATAAACGGGCGGGGGTCACCATGTTCGCCAAGAACCACTTTGGTTCCCACGGTCGGGCGGACGCCAGCCACCTGCACGGCGGTCTGGTCAACCCGGATGAGAACAACCCGCGCCGGCAGGGCTACGGGCTCTATCGCGTCCAGGTGGACCTCATGGGTCACGCCTGGCTGGGAGGCAAGAACCTCCTCTACCTCATGGACGCGCTGTATGCGGGGCCGGAAGCGGTGTATCGACCCACCAAATGGCGGAGCGCCCCCTTTGACGACGACTGGACGTCCTCCCTCTTCCTGTCCCTCGATCCGGTGGCCATTGAATCCGTGGGATATGATTTCCTGCGGACAGAGTACACCGCTGTCACGGAGTACGACTGGGTGCAGATGGACGGGGTGGACGATTATCTCCACCAGGCCGCCGATCGGTCCGCTTGGCCGGCAGGGGTGGTGTATGATCCCGAACAGGACGGTACGCCAATCGATTCCCTCGGTGTGCATGAGCATTGGAACAACCCGCAGGCTAAACGATATTCGAGAAACCTGGGCACGGGGACCGGGATCGAACTGGTGCGAGCGGGAAAGGGATTCGGTGACGTAAAATAAATCCCGCCGGCGGTACATTTCCGGCGGGCATGTATTTTCGAGCCGAGCGGCAGTTTTTCTCGACCACGAAACGAACCCGTTGGCCGCCCCACGGAACAGGACGGGTTTTTTTGCCCTACGACTGTCCGGCGTTCTGTAGAACCTGCCGGACCTTTTCCCGTAACTGCCGGACGGTGAACGGCTTCATGAGAAGCGGCGCATCCTGGTCGAGCGCGCCCTGGGAGCTGATGATGTCGTCCGTGTATCCGGACATATACAGGACTTTTGTCAATGGGTTCGTATTCCGTATGGCCTGAAAAAGCATGACGCCGTTCATGTCGGGCATGATGACATCGGTAATGACAAGACTGACGCCGGGGTGTGCCGCGAAAAGTTCCAGGGCCCGGCGGCCGTTTTCCGCCGGAATCACGCTGAAACCGATGGTGGTGAGAATCCGCTGGGTCATGATCCGAACGTCGTCGTTGTCCTCCACCAAAAGAATGACGGCCGACGGAATCTCGTCGGTGCCTTCGCTGGTCGGCTCGGGGGGAGGCGCGGGTTCGCCGCTTACGGCCGGGAAATAAATGTTGAACGTCGTGCCCGAGCCGGGTTCACTGAGGACGTGAATGTATCCGCCGTGCTGTTTGGCGATGCCGTACACGGTAGCCAGACCCAGCCCCGTGCCCACGCCCTTGTCCTTGGTGGTGAAAAAGGGTTCAAAAATTTGCTTGAGCGTTTCCTGGTCCATGCCTTGCCCGTTGTCTGATATGGACAAAACGGCGTAGGCGCCGGGAACGGGCATGGCCCCGCGCGGCGGTTCGCCGTCTTCAATTGACGTACAAGACGTCTTGATGGTCAACCGTCCACCGTCGGGCAATGCGTCCTGCGCGTTGGTGGTCAGGTTCAGGATGATCTGGTCTATTTGGGAATGGTCGGCCCGGATGAAGCACGCGTTTTCCGAGAGTTCCACGGCAACCATGATATTTTCCCTGAGGGTTCTTTCCAGGAGTGTGCGGATGGAGCGGATGATGTCGTTCAAGTCGATGACGTCGATTTCCAGGGGTTGCTTGCGGCTGAAGGCGAGTAATTGACGGGTGAGGGATTTGGCCCGTTCCGCCGCCCCGAGAATACCCCTGAAAATGGGAGCCAGTTCCCCCGAAGCCCCCTTGCCGGAAGTCAGGCAGAAATCGGCGTATCCGATAATGGGCGTCAGTAGGTTGTTGAGATCATGGGCCACGCCCCCGGCCAGGCGTCCGATGGACTCCATTTTCTGGGTCTGGATAACCTGTTCCTCCAGCCTGCGCCGCTGCGACTCGTCATTGATCTTTTGGGTGATGTCGTTTATCGAGAAGACCACGCCGGAGCATTTCCCGCGGGCGTCGGTGAGCGGCGCGCCGTTGATCGAGAGCAGCACCCTTCTGCCGTCCGGCTGTTCAATGGCGTGTTGGAAATTGGCCAACGGTTTCCCGGTTGTCATAACTTGCCGGAAAGGGAGGTCCTCCTCCGGTAATGGGTTGCCGCTGAAGTCTGTAATCTTCCAGGCCGGATCGTTGTAAGCCCGGAATCTGATGTCGGGCCGTGTCAGGCCGAGCACGCGTTCCGCCTCGTCATTGGCGAAGGTGATTTTCCCGGAGACATCGACCAGGACGATGCAGACCGGGCTGGTGGCCATGATCCGGTCTATGAACTCACGCTGGCTGCGCAGTTCCTCCTCCATTAATTTCCGGTTGGTGATGTCGCTGAACATGGCTGCCATGAGGCCCGGTTTGATCCGAAAGGCGTAGACGTCGAAGGCGCCGACGATTTTATCATCACGGTATTCCACCTGTTCATTATGCCAGAGTTCCCCCTGCAGGGCGGCCCGGCGGTATCGCTCCGGTACGTCGGTTCCCTGGAGGCCGGGGAAAGCCTCCAGAATCGGTTTATTTAAAAATTGCTCATGTGACAGGCCGAGGATGCTTTCCGCCGCCGGATTATACCCCACGAATACCGGGGACTTTCCCGGCTCCACCCGGTAGATGTGCATGCCCATGGGTGAGGACTCTACCACGGCCCGAAAATGCGTTTCACTTTCCTGCAGGGCCTCAAGGATTCGATTGCGTTCCGATATGTCGCGGAAGAAACCGGCCACGTATTTTTTCTTTTTGTGGATGAAAGGACCGGCGTGAATGTCGGCATAAAAGACACTGCCGTCTTTGCGAAGCACGGGAATATCCGTGGCGGCGGAAATCTCGTGGTTGAGCAAGGCGAAGAATTTTTCAATCACGGCCGCCAGTTGTTCCGGGGGATGGATGTCCCTCACGGACATACCGACCAGTTCCTGCCGGTTGTATCCGGTCATCGCGCAGATGCTTTCGTTCACCATGATGAATTTCATGTCCGGATCGGCCAGGATGATACCCTCGGGAGAGGTGTTGAAGATGGCGCGAAACCGTTCCTCCGATTCCCTCACGGCCTGTTCCGACTGTCGGATGTCCGTTATGTCCCGGGCGGTCGAAAGCGCGCCGGTGGTGTTCCCTTTACTGTCCTTGAGTACCTTGCACCACCAGCCGAGCAGCCGGACCTGGCCGTCACGGCGCCGCTGTGGGCTTTCAATATAGATAATGTCCTCATTGCCTTCGAACAAGGGTTGTAACTGCTGGTACGTTGTTTGATCGCCTACGAAATAATCGTCGGCTTCATGCCCGATTACGTCGTCACCGAAGAAGTCGAGGCCCGCCATATTCGCCCAGGTGTAGACTTTTCTCGTATCGACTTCCATGATGATGTCGGGGACCGCTTCCAGGATGGCCCGGTATCGCGAAAAGAGCGGCAGGGGCAGTTTTTTATTGATATTCTTTTTTCTCACACAATAGAAGTGTAAGAGATCACCAAACGGCCTGCAAATTTTTATCAATATCGGTCCCCTCCCTAGAAAAAGGCCGCCCGTATCCGGAACGGTGTGGCGGCCACTTCTTGGTACAGGTGACTATTTGAATGTCACATCGTCGAAATACACATTTCCTTCGTAATCCGTGTCCAGGCCGCAGGTGACGAAAATGAGATCACGCATGATGCCGCCCTTCTTAAATTTCGTGCCGTTGCCGTTCAGCTCAAAGGAAAGGCTGTACTTGAGCAGCCCATTGGAAAGCCGTCTCCCCTTCACCGCGCTGACGGTCTGGGGGGTGAGTTCGAACCAATAGGAGTGCTGGGGAGACTGGATGGCGGGAAGAATTCTCAACGATCCGTGTGTCGCCTTGCCGGATTGGATGTAAAGGTCGAACGACAAAGTATTGTAGTCGGCGTCCCTCAAATTCACCCAGGAGCTGGACAAGCGCGGGGCCACGGTCATGGGATCGGCCGCCTCCTCAGGCTTCGCCGCCGTGTCGTCCGCCCTTTCCGAAGCGTCCTCGGTCGGTATCGGCTCTCCCCGCAGTTTGGCGCGGACGTAGGCGCCGCTGACCGTGAGCTGGTCCCGCGGCCAGACCTTATAGCCGCCCTTGACGCGCACGGTGGGGTACAGCGGGGTTTCCTTCTGGGTCGTCATCGTACCCTTGCCTTCCACGGATTCGCGCTGCATTTTCTTGAAAGCGGCCGATGTTTCATTTCTATTGCACAGGGACCAGTTGGTCCAGCCGATTTCATGATCGGCCAGAAATTTCAACCATTTCTCCGCTTTGTCGATGAACGGGCCGCCGTCGCCGGTCGCCAGGCTGGTGCCCCATTCCGAGGCGTAGACGGCCACTCCCTTGGCAAGCGCTTTCTGGATTTTTCGCTGCAGGATTTTCCCGTGCGTCCCCGCGTAGAAATGCACGGTGTAGGCGAGATTGGCGCCGGCTACGGGATTGGAAGCCGCGGTGTCCACATCCTGGCTCCACGTGCCGGAGCCGATGAGAATGATGTTGTCCGGATCGATGGCACGGATGGTACGCACCATCTTTTCCGCGTAGGGCTTGAGATCCTTCTGCCAGCTTAAAGTGCCGTTCGGTTCGTTCATGATCTCATAGATGACGTTCGGTGTCTTGCCGTACTGGGCCGCTATCTCTTTGAAGAAGTCTTGGGCGCCCGCATAGACGGGATCGTTCGGATCGCCCGGATTGAGCACGTGCCAGTCCACAATGACGTAGATGCCGTTGGCCACCGCCAGCTCAATGCCCTTTTTCACCAGGTTTTTAAGTTTTGGCTGGGAAGCGTATCCATTTTCCCCCACGTACAGGGCCAACCGGATTACGTCCGTTTTCCAGTCTTTGGCCAAACTGGTAAACGCGTCGGAGTTGATGAGGTCGCCGTACCATTGCAGGCCGGAGGTGCTCATGCCGCGCAGCACTACGGGACGGTCTTTAGCGTCGCAGATTTTGGTGCCGATCACTTTCAGCTGGCCGTACCGGGCCACGGGACTGCCGGCGGGCGCCTTCTGGGCGAAAAGCGCTGTGGAGAGCAGCAGCAGACAGACGAGAAACATGAAAATTTTACGGGACTTCATATATCCATCCTCCATTCTTGACGTGGGGTGACGGTTGAATCGCCTTCACCCGGCGTTGATGTGGTTTGGTGTGCGGTACATAACGTCGTCCGGGGGGTCCGGCTTGGTGTGGACCTATATTATCCCTAACGGTCGGACGCGGCAAGCGGGATGGGAAGTTGACTGCGGAGCGGCCCGGAGAATGTCAGCCTTACCGACGGTTCTGAGCCAGCGCCGAGCGGATCTGCGGATCGGTGAGCATGTGGGCCCCCGGCTGCGTCATAGTATTCACCGGGAATCCCAGTTCCCGCAGGTATAAAGCCGCGTTTCTGCCATGATCTGCGTCTTCCTGTTCGCCCCAGGAGATGAAGGCGGGAACGCGGAGGATGTTGCCCAGACGCGGGTTCTTTTTCATTTCGTCCTGCATGACGCCGCCGAAACCGCCGGAGACGGCGGCCAACCGGTCGAAGAGAGGGGAGCCGTTCGCTTGTGGCCTGTTGATCCCGATCATCCCCTGGGCCATGATGGCGCCGGCTGACCAGCCGAAGACCTGGATACCACCGGGTTTGACCCAGGGCTTGGCCCGGAATGATTTTAGAACGGCCGTTATCAGGCGGGTATCCGGCGAATCCCTCCGTTCGATCCAGCCCATGTGCCCGGTTTCCACGAAAAAGAGAACGATGCCGTAATCTTCCGCCAGCCCGGTCCAGGAGGGCCGTCCGGACAGGGATCGGGAGAGTTCGCTGTATCCGTGGAGGATGACGGTCACCGGCCACGCCTTTTCATGCGCAGGCCGCCAGCCTGTGGGTAGATAAAGCCGGCCGGCCGGGATATCCACGTACGTGCCGG
>CAYQRT010000110.1:0-9468 GCA_964419695.1 uncultured Spirochaetaceae bacterium
CCGCCGCTGCGGGACCGCCCCGAAGACATCCCGCTGCTGGTGGCCGCCTTTCTGAAATCATTCGCCGAGGAAAACGGCAAACACATCGAGGGCATCGAGCCCAAGGCCCGGGCCATCCTGGGACGCTACCCCTGGCCGGGGAATATCAGGGAACTCAGAAACTGCATTGAAAGCGCGGTGGTCATGAGCAAGGACGCGGTCATCACCGTGGACGACCTGCCGCCCTACATCAATACCGACTCGGACGAGAACTACCTCAAGCTCAAGGCGGGCGTGACCTGGGATGAGGCGGAAAAGCAGCTCATCACCTTCACCCTTCATTCCCTGGGAGGTAATAAAAGCCGGACGGCCGAGGTACTCGGCATCGGGAGAAAAACCTTGCACCGGAAATTGAACGAGTACGGGATTAAATAGCGCGCTGAATCAGCGCCGCCGCGTTTCGGCTATTCTTCCTTCTTCGTTTCGGTCGCTTCGCTAAAGGCCTTCTTGACCGAGGTCCAGATTGACTCCACGCCTTCCTTCACGGATTCCCAGGCTTCCTCCGTGGCGTTGGCCAGTTCATCCAGTTTGGTCTTTCCCTCCTGGATCTTTCCCTCCAGGCCCTTGATCTGCTCGTTCAGCTTGTCACCGGCCTTTTCACCGAGACGGTCGGCCTTCTCCTTGAGCTTGCCGATCTCCACCTTCCACTCTTCCAGTTGGGCCTTCATTTTTTCCTTGTAGGTTTCCTTTTCGCTCATGGACAACTCCTTACGTTCAGGCTTTTTTAATGTTCAGGCGCGGAACGCCGCACAAGCCATCTCCACACCCGCCACATGCTAATAGTAAATCATACCGTCGTTGACCGCAAGCGAGAATCCGAGTCAGTTCTCCAGGATGGTGATCTCCACGCGCCGGTTCTTGATCCGGCCCGCTTCGGTGGTATTGGGCGCCAGGGGCTGGGTCAGTCCCTTACCCTCAATCGTCATCTGGTCGGCTCGGCGAGCGCCCAGCCTGAGGAGCGCCTCTCCCACGCTGCGGGCGCGGCGGATGGAGAGTGCCAGGCATGATTCGGGCGTGCCCACGGCCGCGGTGTGGCCGGTGATACGGATGTCGCGGTCCGGATATTTTTTCAGGATGGCGGCGATTTTCTCGATCTTGCGCGCTTCGGCCGGCGTGATCACGTCCGAGTCCGGCTGGAACCGGATGTTATCCAGCGTTATTTTCACGCCCTCCTCGGAACTTTCGGCCCGGGCCCCCTCAATCTTCTCTTTTTCTATTTCCCTGTTGATGTCGTCCACGGTCTTTTTCTTGTCGAGCGGTTGAGCCACGGTCATGGCGCCGGTGGCGGTGCCCATGAACTCGATCCACCCTCCATTGGACAAATTGTACAAGACGTAAAATTCCTCTTCAAACGAATGCGGCTTGCCCGCTTCGTTATCCCAAAGATACTTGATTGAATGGGCGCCGCTGATCTTTACGGGATACGCCTGTTCCGGATCGGCGCCGGCCACCGAAATATCCTGCCGGTATTCGTACTCGATGTCGAATTTCGCAACACGGCGCCCCGCCACCGTCTCCTGTCCCTTATAAGTATACTTCACCGACACGGGAATGGACACGGGGGTGCGCACGCCGAATGACTCCCGGAGATCATACACTTCTTCGGCCGGCGCGTTCCAGGAGGCGTTCGGCTCCAGATTGCTCTCCGGAAACAGGGGAATGCTCCGCGATGACGGCTGAAAATATACGGGACCGATACGATACCTCCCCTGGGCGTCGATCGAGAACACGGCGCGTGATTCATTCTCCAGCTGATAGGCGCCGGCGTCGCTTTCACCGCGTTCCGAGATTTGATACACGGCGGTGATCGTGCCGGCCCCGTTATTCACCCCCGTCACTTCCGCCGCGATTTTATTCAAAAAATGCGATACGCCGATCGGCTCGTCGTTCACCAGCACCTTTTCATCCACGGTCGCGGTGATACGGTATTTTTCACCCTTGACGAATTTATGAGAAAACGTCTCGGCCTGGAGGCCGACAACGGCGGCCGACAACAAAAGTAAAAAGCATATGTTCCTCACCAACAAGCTCCCTCTCACCAAGATAGCCTCTTCACACCTTCCCGACAACATTCAAGCAACGTCATACTACTCAATTTTCCAGGATGATGACCTCCACCCGGCGGTTGCGCGCCCGGCCCGCCTCGGTCCGGTTGTCCGCCACCGGTTCGGTCAGGCCCTTGCCCTGGATGGTCATCTGGTCCGGTCCGTGGGCCCGCAGCTTGAGGAGGGCGTCGCCCACGCTCTTGGCGCGGCGGATGGACAGGTCCAGGCATGATTCCGGCGTGCCGACCGCTGCGGTATGCCCCACCAGCTTCACGTCCCGGTCCGGATATTTCCTGAGGATGGCGGCGATGGTTTCGATCTTGCGGGCCTCGGCCCGGGTGATGATGTCCGAATTCGGCTGGAACTGGATGTCCTCCAGGGTGATGCGCACGCCCTCCCGGGTGCCTTCCACACTCACCCCTTTCAGCTTTTCCTTCTCGATGGTCCGGGTGATGTCCCGCACGGTTTCCGTGGTGTCGAGCGGCTGGGCCAGAATGACATTGCCCGCGTGTTTACCGGTAAACTCGGCCACGGTGCCGTCGGAAAGGTTGTAGAACACGTCGAACTCTTCCTCATAGGAGACGAGCCGGCCGGCGGCCGCGTCCCAGGCGTAGAGTTTATGGCTGTTGCCGTAGATCATGGTGGGATAAAAGTGACCGGTGATGGTCACTCCCTGTACTTTGGTCATGAATGAGTACCTGATGTCTATTCGCGCCACCGGCCGGCCGTTGACGGTTTTGGTTCCCAGAAACGTGTACTGCGCATTGACGGGCACGTGAAAAGGCTCGGGGATGCCGTAATGCTGGTGCAGATCGTGGATCTCCTCTCCGGGAGCGTTCCAGGTATCACCCGGTTTCACATCGCCCTCGGGGAACAGGGGGATATTGCGCGTCAAGGGATAGAGATACCGCGGACCGACCGTATGCGCGCCCCGGGGACTGATGGTGAAAAACGAATCGGTCTCGTCTTCCGTGGTGTAGCCGCCCAGATCATTGTTTTTTCGAACGGATACCTGATAGTGGGCGATGATCGAGCCCGCCCCCCCGGTGACTCCGGTCACATGGTAGGTTACCTTGGTCAGGAAATCGGCCGTATTGGTCAACCGGCCGTCCCGGTACACCTTTTCGTCGACCGTGGTGATAAAGCGGTACTTCTCACCCAGGGTGAATTTAAAGGTGAACGTCTCGGCGGATAATCCGACAAGCGAGATGACGAGACATACAAAACATGACAGTTTTTTCACACGGCCTCTCCTCTCCGCCGAAGCGCCCCCGACGCCCGGGGCCTTTACCGGGCGGCCACCCTATAATACCATCGGCGCGGAGGTACCGCAATCTTGAATGGGCAACCGGTTCAGTAGCGCCCTTCCCGGGCGTCGATCGTAGTCTCCGTGACGCAGTATCCCAGCACCTCGCCCTTCATGGAAAGGACCGAACAGACGCCCTCCCAGTAGGGGGGCGTGTTTTCAGCGGGGTTGTACTGGTCGGCCATGAGGGGCAGGATGCGGAACTCCTCCCCGGTATCCAGGACCACCCGCCAGCCCAGGGAAAACACGGCGTCCGGCGCCGAGTACTCCACCGACTTCAGCCGCTGCAGCCGGAACGAGGGAACGGATACGGCGCGGCCGTCGGGCGCGACGATCGTACCCGCACCGTATCCCGAGGCGGGAAACGAGAACAGCATGATGTCCCTGCCGTCGGCCAGGCGCAGGGAGAACCAATCCCACCCTGTTTCGGTAAACACGCCCCACTGCCGGTCGAACCAGCTGCCGCCCTTGACCGGCAGCGAGGCGCCGTTGATCACCAGGCCGCCTTCGGTCTCCAGGTCGGTATACGAATAATAGAAGCTTCGCTGGGCGGCCTGGTCCTCATGCCCCATGGTGACGATCCCGTTGCGGCCGTGCCAGACCGCGCCCTTGCGCGGGCGCAGGTGGAAGGCAAAGGAAAAATCCCCGGCCTCGCCCCGCACCTCCATGGCCGTAACCAGGCCGGAGGAGGAAGCCATGACGATCCGGCTGTCCTTGAAGACGATCTCTTTTTGATTGCCGAACACGCGATCGTGGGGCGGACTGAAATCCTCAAAGAACCAATGGCGGCCGCCGCTGACGTCGGTCACGGCCAGATGGAGGATGTATCCCTCGAACATATTAAGACGGTAGCCGTGAAAAACGGTGAACTGGTAGAAGTATTGACGCTCCTCCTGATCGGCCAGGACCCCGGTGACGTACCACCACTCCCCCACGTGATCGTGAGGGGGCCACTCTTCCACCGCCGTGCCGTGAGCCGCGGGCTGGTACGGACGCAGGGGGAAAGGATTGCCGGCGCACGCGGCTGTGAACCACACACCCAACACCACCAGCCACATTTTTTTCATACAGGTTCCTCCGACAATGATGCTATTCTCTCCTGGGCCAGCGTTGTTTCCGCTACATAGAAACGGGCGGCCCGGGTCAGGTACTCCCGGTAGGTACGCAGGGCGCGTTCCCGGTCGCCCTTCCGCTCCGCGATGAACCCTTCCAGAAGCAGCAGATGGGGGTACCCGGGATCGATCTCGCGCAGTTTCAAAAGATCGCGCACCGCCATGGCGGGCACCCGGTCCGCGGCGTAGGCGTAGCCCCGCAGGTAGAGCGAATCCGCATTGACCGGATCTATTTCCAGCACCTTGGAAAATTCGAGGATGGCCTTGTCGTAATCGGGCCGCCCGAAATACTCGCGTCCCCGCTTGAGGTAGATGGAGAGCAGCAGCTTCTTCTGCTGGTAGCGGTCGCTTAAATCGGTGTTGACCAGGGCCAGTTCCTCGCGCCCGGCCGCGTCCCGTCCCAGACAGGGACCGACGCCCAGGGTCGCGCCGCGGGAGCGCCAGGCGTCCGCGATCTCGCGCTTGCGGATTTCGGTAATCACGAGGGTCTTGCCGCGAGCGCGGCTTAAGGAAGTCAGGGCGCCGGCATACTCCTCCTCCCGTCCGGAGAAGGGGCCGGCCGCCTCGCCGCGCGTGAGGATATACCCCATGCGTTCCTCTGAGAGAAGCGGCAGATCGCGCCCGTCCCAGGATTCATCCAACTCCAGGGCCAGGCCCACGGCCGGGAAACGGGCGGCTACGCGGGCCGCGAACCCGGGATCGGCCGTCAGGTCGCGCAGGGAGAGGATGAAGACCAGCCGCCGGGAAGCCAGATCATGCTCGCGGAGAAGCCGTTCGAATTCAGCGTCATCGGCCTCCACCGCGCCCACCGTGGCCGGTCCGGCCTCCAGGAAAAGCGGCCGGTCCGGCTCCAGGCGGGACGCCTTGACCACAATGCCCCGGCGGCACACAGCGGTCAGTTCCCGCGCGGCGCCGCACTCGGCCGCATAATTGACCAGGTGGCGGGTATTTTCCAGAAACGTCTCCCCCTGGCCGCCGGCCGTGGCCAGGTACCCCGACACCGTCCCGTCGGCCAGGGAGATGATGGGCTGGAAGGTGACCACCACCCGCAGGTTGCGCAGCACGTCCTGCAGGGCCAGCCGCCAGAGCAGTTCCACCTTGTGCGGCAGGAAGCGTGAGATGAGTTCCGCTTCCCCGATCAGATCGCCCACTACTTGGTCCGGCGGCCGGGAGGGGGAAAAAAACGCCAAGCCGTATCCGATCCGCAGACGCGGTCCGTGTCCGCCCTCGGAGAAGACCGCGTGGAATAGCCGGTTGTAGATAAACTCGTGCGCCCGTACGGCGATGCGCTCCAGGTCGTTCAGTTCCGCGTGCCACTTCTCCCGGGATTTGGAAAGAAACACCTGGAGCGAAGGCAGGGCGTCCCGGCCCGCGGAGGGAATGACCGCGGCCAGATCGTCCCGCCGGATGTGATGGGCGCAGAAATCGTTTAAGCCCGCGTCCAACGCCGCGGCCATCACCGGGGTGAGGGCGGTTGTACCAGAGCCGTTCAGCTCGTCCAGATGGACGGAGACCAGGGAAAGCACCGTATCGGTTTCCAGCCGGCGCCGCAGCTCCGGCAGCGCCTCTTTCAGGGAGGGGACGGAGGTAAAGAAAGGAACGGCGCCGGTTGTTTTTTTCATGGATACATCCACTCTACGGGAGAGGTGGGGCCTTGTCAATCACGACACAGGCGCCGCGATTGACGCGGACTCAAGCGATCCTCTATACTATGCGGGCCGTGACACCGATCATCTCCACCCGCCCATCCTCCGTTCCCGGATCAGCCGTATGACCAAACATGTGATCACGGCCAGCGCGGAAGAAACCCTGGCCCTGGGCCGGGAACTGGCGGCCGACCTCCAGCCCGGCGCGGTCATTACCCTGTCCGGGGTACTGGGCGCGGGCAAGACCACCCTGGTCAAGGGCGTGGCCGCGGGCCTGGGCGTGACCGAACCGGTCACCAGCCCCACCTTCACCCTGGTCCAGGAGTACGAGGGCCGCCTCCCCCTCTATCATGTGGACCTGTACCGCATCAAGGAAGAAGAGGAGCTGGATGATCTGGGGTTGGAGGAATATCTTTACGGCCGGGGCGTAACGCTCATGGAATGGCCGGAGAAGGCCGCCGCCTACCTCCCCCCGCACACGCTGGCCGTGGCCATCACCGTCCGGGACCGGGGACGGATGGAGTTCGTCATGGAAGGAAAGGACCGATGAACGTACTGGGCATCGACACCACCACGGGCGTGCTGGGAATCATCCTGGGCAAGGGCGATGAGACCGTGTCCGTCAGCGCCTCCTCGGGCCTGGCCCACGGGGAGAACCTCTTCCCCTGGTTGGAACAAATACTAGAGAAGGCGGCCCTGGAACCCAAGGACCTGGAACTGATCGTCTGCGCCCTGGGTCCGGGATCCTTCACCGGCCTGCGCATCGGCCTGGCCGCGGCCAAAGGTCTGGCCTTGAGCACATCATGTGCTCTGACCGGGGTGCCGTCCTTGGACGTGTACGGCGCCCGCTATGCTTTTTTCCCCGGAGTGGTGGTCCCGGTCATCGACGCCCGCAAGGGACGGTTTTACGCCGCCGTGTATGAAAAGGGACGGAGGACGGGCGATTACCTGGACATCCCGCCGGATGACCTCCGGACCCTGGCGGCCGGACGGGAACACGTCTTCCTGACCGGTCCGGACGCCCATAAAATTTATGACGCGTCAGCCTCCGTCCCCCGCCCGACCCATATAACGGTTTTTCCCTCGGCCCAGGAACTCCCCACGCTGCTGGAACTGGGCATGAAAACGTTCCGGGAGTCCGGCCCCCTGCCCGACGGCGCCGGCCCGCTTTATATCCGGCCCAGCGAGGCCGAGGCCAAAAGGACGGAAAACCAGGGCAAATAAGCGGTTTTTTACCATAGATCTGATCGATAAAAGTTATAAAGCCTCATTATAAGAAAGTAGCTATTTTGCTTAGGGCGCTAAGGCAGTCTCTGCCAATGCTTCTATCTAAAGTAACAATATCTATAAGGAACTTCGAAAACACTCCATTCCGTAAAATAAAGGGTTTTTCGAAGTTCCCTAAAATTATAATCGGAAATGCTGAAAATCAAATGATTTTCAGCATTATTTCCCTATTTTCTCACATAAAATCATGTGGCTCATTTTTTATCGCAATCTTGGAAGCACTCAGTAATATTTCATAAATATTATTTTTTAGATATTTTATATTTTTTATTGATTTTTTATTTTTTTTGTTATATATTATTAGTATAGAAAAAACCTTTGTAAACCCTGTCCAAGAAAAACCGGTCAGATAATCCAAAGTTGCATACAGGTTTTTCCAGGAGGGTTTATATGAGCAAATGCTTTTCAACCACCAATACTGTTACAGCCTTTTTAGCCAGTCGGTTTTTACTGTTTATTGCCATCACTTCCCTAATTTGTATTGCCTGCGTTCCCCCTGGCGGCGGAGGCGGCGGAGGCGGCACCCCGGTGGAAACACCGGTCATCGACCCGTTGGCCGGGACCCTTGAACAGGATACCGCTCAGATCCTCATCACCTGCGCCACTCCCGGCGCCGCCGTCTACTACACCACCGACGGATCCGCTCCCAGCGCCGCCGCCACCCTCTACGCGCTGCCTCTTCAGGCGGGTAGTTTCAGCGAAGGCCCTCTCACCATTCGCGCCGTGGGCATCCTGAGCGGCTACACCAACAGCGCTTTCGCGCAGACGGACTTTACCGTTCAGGACACCCTGGGCCCCGCCCCGGTCATCTCTTCCGCATTTTCCGGCGGCGTGGCCGCCGATTTCGACATCACGGTCACCTTCAACGAAACCGTGGCCGGCTTCACCCAGACCGACCTCACGCTCAACAACGCCACGGTGGCCGACTTTGTCGACGCCAATCCCGTGTTCACCGTCACCCTCCATCCGACAGTCGACGACAGCACGGTCACCGTCGACATCACCGGTTCCGACACCCTGCCCACCCCCGCGCCCGTGTGCACCGACACCTCCGCCGTACCGGCGGACAATATCCAGGCCGCCCAGTTCAGCATTTTCTACGACAAGGACGCCCCCCAGGGACTCATCACCTCAACCGCCACCAGTCCGACCAAAAACAGCCCGATTCCAATCTCCATCGATTTCGGTATGGACGTTATCAATCTCGTGGATACCGATATAACGGTCGGTAACGGCATCGTCTCCAATTTCACCGGCGGACCGCAGGTTTATACCGCGGACGTCACGCCCAGCGGGCAAGGCCCGGTTACCGTGGACATTGGCTCAGGCGTCTGCAACGCCGCACTCACCGGCACGGCCAATATCGCCTCGCCCCCACTCTCCGTTACCTATGATACGGTGGGCCCGTCGGTCACAGTCAACCAGGCGGCGAGCCAGTCCGATCCCGGCAACAGCAACATCCATTTCACGGTTGTCTTCTCCGAACCCGTCACCGGCTTTGCCACCGGAGACGTCTCTCTTTCCGGCACGGCCGGCGCCACTATCGGCACCGTTAACGAAATCGCGCCCAACGACGGCACCACCTTTGACGTAGCCGTCACCGGCATGGCCAATGACGGCACCGTTATCGCCGCCGTCCCCGCGGCCGCGGCCCAAGACGCGGCCGGTAATGACAGCCTGCTCTCCACGTTTACCGATAACACCGTCACGTATGACGCCACGGCCCCCGGCTGCTCCATCACCAGCACGGCCCCGGATCCCACCACCACCAGCCCCGTCCCCGTCACCATCACCTTTACGGAGACCGTGACCGGTTTCACCCTCTCCGACATCCAGGTCACGGGCGGCACGGCCGGTAATTTCCAAACGTCCGACAACAGGCATTTCACCCTGGACGTGACGGTTCCCGGCGCTCCCACGGCCAACGCGGACATAGCAGTTGATATCGGCGCCGGCGTTTGCACCGATTACAGCGGCGGCAACAACAATACGGCGGCCGCGACTCTTACCAGACACTACGACGGCACCTCCGT
>CAYQRT010000111.1:0-6166 GCA_964419695.1 uncultured Spirochaetaceae bacterium
AACCTGGCCGCCATGGTCATGCAGTTCATGGTCGCCTCCATGGATTTCGGCCTGCCTCCGGCGCTGCAGGTGAACCTGCCGGCGTACACGTACGCCTTTATCATTTCAAGGTTCATCGCCAGCATCACCCTCTCCACGGGCCAGGGAACGCAGATCATCACCAGTTACCTGGTGGGCGCCGGACGGAAGGAGGAAGCCTACCATAAGGTCATCAAGTATTTTTTCTGGGCGCTCGGCCTGGCCGCCCTGCTCACCGTGGCGGCTTCGCTCTCCCGGCGCGCCATCCTCGGGCTCTTTCCCATGGAAGCCAATGTGCTGGCCCTGGCCTCCAGCCTGGTGCTCATGTGCCTGGCCCTGGAGACCGGACGCACCTGGAACCTGGTCATCATCTCCGGGCTGAAAGGGTCGGGGGACGTGCGCTTCCCCGTACAGATGGGCGTCTTCTCCATGTGGATCATCGGGGTGGGCGGCGCCGCCTTCTTCGCCTTCGTCCTGAAGATGGGCGTCTTCGGGATCTGGCTCGGCATCGCCCTGGACGAATGGACGCGGGGGGTCATCATGTTCTTCCGCTGGCGCAGCAAAATCTGGCAGACCAAGCAGCTTGTCAGGACGCCCCTGGAGTCCGAGCCTACCGCCGAATGACGCCGGCCGGAAGCGCGCCAGGCTGAAAATCAAATGATTTTCAGCATTTCCTATTTTAGTGATTTTCTATTGAGTATATCCTTCCACCAGCTCCTTGAGTTTCCCTAACACTGCCTGCCAATTGGACCGTGAGTGATCGGCCGCCTCCCGGCTGGGGTTGTTGTCCTGCGTAACGCTCAAGGTGACGCGCCCGTCCCGGCCGGCCAGCCGGTACTCCACCGTGCTGTAGTTCTCGGGTGAGTCGGGCAGTCCGGAAAGCGAACTCCAATAGGTCGACTTGAGCAATTGGGGAGGCGCCACCTCCAGCACCGTGCCCTTGTCCTCATAGGCCTTACCCTCCCAGACACCCCGGTAGGTGATGGCGCTGCCGCGTTTCCAGTCCGACACCACCTCGGCGCCGAACAAATACTGTTTGATGAGGGCCGGATCGGTAAGCGCGTCCCAGATGCTGTTGATATCAGCCGCGATGTCGACCTCGGCCCGGGCGGTAAACGATTCTTTCATATCATGCTCCTCTCTGTGCACTACACAAAAGATACGCCCGCCGCCCGCCGCCGACAACCCAACCAGGTCCCGACGATTTTACTATCTGCCCGGCGGGAGGTATGTTTAAGGTAGAGATAAAACGAGGAGGTAATCATGTCCGCCGTCAATTCCACCATGCTGCCGCTGGGAACCCGCATTCCTTCTTTCCGTCTCCCCGATACGACCGGTAAGCACGTATCGCCCGGGGATTTCACGGACAGGAAGGTCCTGCTGGTGGCGGTTATCTGCAACCATTGCCCGTACGTCAAACATATAATCGACGCGTTCAGCGCCCTGGTCGATGAGTACGCCGGCAAAGGCGTGGGCGTCATCGCCATCAGCGCCAACGACGTCGACGCCTACCCCGAGGACGCGCCCGCCCGGATGGCGGAGTTCGCCGCCGACCACCGCTTCACGTTTCCCTACCTCTATGACGAAACCCAGGCTGCGGCCGCTGCCCTTCATGCGGCCTGTACGCCGGATTTCTTTCTCTTTGACGGGGAAAGAAAGTTGTTCTACCGGGGACGGATGGACGACGCCTCGCCGGGCAATGACCGGCCCGTGACCGGCGACGAGCTGCGCGCGGCCCTGGACGCGCTCCTGGCCGGCGGAACGCCGCCGCCAACCCAGAAACCCAGTATCGGGTGCAGCATCAAGTGGAAAGCCGGCCGGGAGCCGGCCTATGTAAACGCCTGACCGCGGTCAAGCGCCGCCGGAGACGACGGTTCAGGCCGGTTTTTTGTTACGGAAGCCGATCAGGCCGCCCTTGACCAGCCAGGCGAAACCGAAGGCCCAGAGCATGATGGATTCGCAGATGAAGCCGAGATGGGTGCGGGCCATCACGTCCGGCGCCGCCAGATAGACTATGACCAGAAGCGCCATGCAGGCCAGGATCACGCAGCCGCAGACAATGTAGATGATGTTGCGCATCTTTTTCTTCGGGTTCCAGCTCTGCGGGGTGGTGATGGTGAAAATAAATATCGAGTTGACGGCCAGCAGGATGAAAAACGCTCCCGAGCACAGGAGATGCGGGATACCGATCGCGTTCTGGTTGATGAGGAAAATACCGACCGGCAGCTCGGAGGCGGCCTGGACCACCTTGCCCGGGTCCCCACCGGTGATCGTGGTGACGGCCTGGGCCACGGCCACATTAGCGGACGAAAGCGGATTGATCGGACAGGGGAAAAGCACCACCCCGGCCGCGGCCAGCCCGATCACCGTGGTCACGATGGTGTCAATAAGGCCGTACCCGCTGGACGAGACGAACACGATGGCCACGCAGGCGAGGAGCCCCACCATAACGTCCCGCAAATTGGTATGATACGTATGGCTGATTGAGATCTGTATTTCATGCCACGGGCTGAGCGCCCCGCCGATGATGCAGACCAGGGGCAGGGAGATGGCCAGGATACCAAGGAGTATCTTGAGATTCTTGTACGAATCATTCTCCCGTTTGTTCTTCTGCACAATCCATTCGCGCCAACGTCCTGACATGCTTCCTCCTTTTGCCGCCCGCGGAGCGGGGTTTTCCCGGCGTCGTATCCACTAAAAGTATAGGCGGGGACGCGGCGTGAGCGCAATCACTTTTTTTGGAGCGCTGATAGAGGGTGCGGTAAGGAAGCTGTTGAAAGACCGCATTCGGTATTCAACAGCTTCCTATACGCGGCGCAGATTGGTATCGGTATTGTAGATCAGTTCGCCGGGGATGGGAAACCTCTCCAGCCAGATTTCTTCCAGCAGTTTCAGCTCATCCTCGATCGTATCGTTTTCATACGCGGCCGCGGGTACGGTGTCCAGGATCTCGAAGCGGAAATCACCTTCCCCCCGTTCCCTCCAATCCTTTTGCATGGCCTCATTGGGATGAAGTCCGGACTGCAGGCGGAAGCGGTGACTGTTGAGCACGCCGTCCAAATCGAGGCTTGAGCCGAGGAACACCCGGCCGGTGGCGATGTTCCTGATCTGGTAGATGCCGGCCGGCTGGTGGCGCTCCTTGTATTCGCGGATCAATTCTTTCTTGGATTTCATAACGACACCAGGATACCATGGAAACGGCCGCCCGTTCAATCCAGACGGCGCCAGCCGCTGGTTGTCGTATATATCCTTCCCATTAATGCCCCGCCCCCCGGATGGAAACAATAGGGATTTACTCACGAATGGATTGGGGAGTTTTCCCTCTGGGTAAAACGAAGATTCCCCGGTCCCCCTGGATGATTCCACCCGGTGATGACCGCGCCATACACCATTCACACCCGCCGGGAAAAGAGACCACAGTCGCATACAAACCCTTGTCTTTTTGGCAATATTGATATATAAATCAGTAATCTTTTCGCTTCCCGGCCGCGGGACCGATCCTCCGGGCGGCAAGGGGCGAAAAACCTCCCGGGAATGGGAGGTCCTCCCGGACGATCAACACTTGACAACAGTACGAGACGCGCGATGCGTGCCTGTCCGGGCAAAATTTACAGGAATAGAGTCTATAATGGATAAACGAAGAGTAGTAATCACCGGCATCGACACCATCAACCCCCTGGCGGACAATCTGCAGGGATTTTACGACAAACTGATTCAGGGAAAATCCGGCGTTATCCGCTGGAAATCGTTGGATATGACGAATGTTGAATGCAAAATCGGCGGAGACATCGGGGACTATGACTGCATGGCCGCCCTGACCGGCCTCAAGGAGCGGTTGGGCGAGGCCCGCTTCAAGGTTATCCGCAAACTGTTCAAGACCGGTACATTCTCAGGCAAGATCAGCCTCCTGACCGCCATCAAGGCCTACCTTGATTCCGGACTGTACGGGATGGAGACCGACCCTTTCCGCACCAGCGTCATGGTGGGCGGGCATAACCTTAATTCCCGGTATATTTACGAAAACGGCCTCCAGTTCGTCAAGGAACCGGAGTTCATCGAACCGCTCTCCGGCGTGGAGGGCATCGATCCCAACATCCCGGCGGTGATCTCGGAATCCCTCCACCTGCAGGGCCCGACGTTCACCCTGGGCGGCGCCTGCGCCTCCGGAAATTTGGCTTTGCGGGACGGTTTCCGGGACATTGTCACGGGCGAATGCGACATTTCGGTGGTCACCGGCGCCCTCTTCGACATGAGCGCGCCGGTCATCCACGCCTCCGTGGTCATCAACGCGGTGGTGGTAAAACCCGAATACCAGGACCGGCCCGAGGCGGCCTCAAGACCTTTTGACGGCGACCGCTGCGGCTTCGTCTATTCACACGGCGCGGGCACCATGATCCTGGAAGAATACGAGCATGCCAAAAAACGGGGCGCCAAAATCTACGGTGAACTGCTGGGCGTGCGCGCCACCTCCAACGCCTGTCACCTGCCCCTCCCCTCCGGCGCCACCCAGGAACGGACCATCAAGGCCCTGCTGGCGGACACAAAGACCGCCCCTGAAGACGTGGACTACGTCAACTGCCACGCCACCGGCACCCCGTCCGGCGACATGGAAGAGATCAAAGGCATCAAACTGGCCTTCGGCAACCATGCCAAAAAACTCAAACTCAACGCGGCCAAGAGCATGCTCGGACACGTCTGTTGGTCGTCCCCCGTGGTGGAAACCATCGCCGGATTGCTGGAAATGCAGCACGGCGTGCTGCACCCCACCATCAACATCGACCATCCCGATCCCGAGATCGATCTGGATATCTGCGCCAATAAACCGCAGGAGCACACGATCCACCTGATGCTGAAAAACAGCTTCGGATTCGGCGGCATCAACTGCTGTACCCTGATAAAAAGGGTCTAGGGGGCCAGGATGAACGTGTTTGTCACAGGCGGATCACGCGGCATCGGCCGCGAAATCGTGCTCAAATTCGTGAACGAAGGGCACCATTGCGCCTTCACGTATGTTGCCAATAAAGCGGCCGCGGACAAAGTGCTGGCCGAAGCCAAGGAGAGCCGCCCCCAGGCCATGGTCAAGGCGTACGCCCTGGACCTCAAGGACCCCCAGGCCATCGAGGCCGTGGTCGAGCGGGCGATCGCCGACTTTGAAAACATCGACGCGGTGGTCAACAACGCGGCCGTGGTCAGAAACAACGCCGCCGCGCTCATGACTGATGACGAGTGGAACGATGTGATCCAGACCGACCTGTCGGGGCCCTTCTTTGTCATACGCAGTTTCCTCATGCACCTGCTTTCCAACCGGTCCGGCCGCATCATCAACATTTCCTCCCTGGCGCAGGACGGCACGAGCGGCCAGGTCAACTACGCGGCGGCCAAGGCCGGGCTGATCGGGCTCACCAAAACCCTGGCACGCGAGTACGGGGTCAAGGGCATCACCACCAACATTGTCACGGTCGGCTACGTGGAGACCGCGATGACGCGCGATCACCTGACGGACCAGCTGCATGATATCTGGATGAAATACTGTCCGATGAAGCGCATCGGCACGGCGGCGGAAATCGCGAGCTTAGTCTATTATCTCACCACGCCTGAGGCGGGCTTCATCAACGGCGAGGTGATCCGCGTTTCCGGCGGCCTCACCTACGTGCCGTGAACTAAATAGGAGATAAACACGGATGAACACGGAAGGACACCGATAAACACTGATGGGAAAGGGAGGAGAGGTGTTTTCCGCTCCCCGCTTACCTCCGTGTTTATTCGTGCTCATCGGTGTTCATCCGTGTTAGAACGCAATATACCCTGAAAGGAGCCGGCCACGCGGCCGGATGAAACGCAACATGAAACGAGTGGGAATCGAAAAAATCAATCTCTACGCCTCCAGCCTCTGCCTGGACATGAAGGACCTGGCGCGCGCGCGCGGTAAGGATCCGGAAAAGGTGGTGAGCGATTTTCTCATCGACCGGCGCACCCTCCTTCCCCCCTGGGAGGACACGGTGACCTTCGGGGCCAACGCCGCCCAGAAAATCGTCACCGAGGCGGATCGTGACCAGATCGGCCTTCTGGTGGTGGGCACGGAAAGCTCGGTGGACTTCGGCAAACCGATCAGCACCAACATTCACCGCGCCCTGAAATTGGGCCCCAA
>CAYQRT010000111.1:6266-9468 GCA_964419695.1 uncultured Spirochaetaceae bacterium
GAGGTGGGCAACAACGAAGTGAGCCTCTATTCGTATCTGGACGCGCTGGAGGGGTCCTTCCGCCAGTACGTCGAATACGCCGACGGCGCGGGCAACCTTGACAAGGATTTCCGCTTCATCGCCTACCACACGCCCTTCGCCGGCATGGCCTTTCAGGCCCACCGCACGCTCACCAACATCTTCAGCCCCAAGCCCAAGGCCGAACTCAAAGCCGACTTCGAACGCCGGGTCAGGCCTTGTCTTAAGTACTCACGCCAGTTCGGCAGCACCTACGGCTCCAGCAACTTCGCGGGCATCCTCTCCGCGCTCACGGGGGAAAGCCCCTTTACGGAGGGCGACCGCATCGGGTTTTACGCCTACGGCTCGGGTGCCATCGGCGAATTTTATTCCGGCCTGATCATGAAAGGCGCGGCCGACAAAGCCAAGGCCTCGGGCCTGGACAAGGAACTGGCGGCGCGCGTGGTCCTGCCCGTCAAGGAATATGAGGAACTTGAAAAACTCAGGGACACCTACACCGAGAATCCCACCTTCACCCCGGACAAGAACGGTCTCTCGCACCTGTACCAGTCCCATTATGAGGGTAAGGGCCGCCTGGTGCTCACCGGCGTGAAGGACTTTTACCGCACCTACGACTGGAGCTAGGCTCGTGAACGCGATCGACCGGTACGTCGATAACTCCGTTTGCGTGATAACCCTCGCCAACAGCCGGGAAGGCAACCGCCTGAACCCCGCGATCATGAGCGGACTGCGCGACGCCTTGCGCGAGGCGGAGGCGGACACAGACGTCCGCGCTATACTTATCCGCTCCGGCGGGGCCGTCTTCTGCCACGGCATGGACCTCATCGCCCTGCGCGCTTCCGGTTGGGACCTGCCCCGCGTTGAAGACGCCGTGTCGCTCTACACCGATCTACTCTACGGCATCCACACGCTGCGCAAGCCCGTGGCCGCGGTGATCCAGGGCGACGTCAAAGCCGGGGGCGTGGGTCTGGCCGCGGCCTGCGACTGTGTCATCGGGTCCACGAACGCCAGCTTCGAGATGGCCGAAGTCCTCTTCGGTATCGTGCCGGCCAACGTGCTGCCGTTTCTTCTGGGCGCGCGGCTCACCCTGCAGAAGGCCCGCTATCTCATCCTCACCGCCAAAAAGGTGATGGCGGACGAGGCCCTGCGCCTGGGACTGCTCGATGAGCTGGTCCCGCCGGAAGAACTGGAAAAGAAAACCAAAGAAATTCTCAAGCGCCTGCTGACCTTCTCTCCCCGGGCCCTGGCCGAAACCAAGGCCCTCACCTCCTCGCTCGACGGCCGGGACCTGCCCGGCCTGCTTGACCTGACCAAAAAAACACTCATCCGGCTCCTGAGTGACCCGGAAACGCAGCAGGCCATTGAGGGATTTCTGGAAGGGGATCTCCCCCCCTGGTCCCAACGCTTCAAACCGCAATCTCCCCTTGTTATAAAGGAGTAAGTATGAGCGAAAAAAGCGCCGCCCTCGTGTCGATCGAAAAGGACGACCGGGGCATTCACTATCTTGCCATGCGCGATACACAAGGCAAGAACGTCTTTTCCGAGCGTTTCGCCGCCGAACTCATCGCCGCCATCGACGAGTTGTCCGAGAAAATCAGGCCGGCGGTGGTGGTGCTCAAGGGTTTACCCGAAGTCTTTGCCGGTGGCGGCGACAAAAAAGCCCTGGTCGGCCTGGCCGAGGGCAACGTCACCACCCACGACCTGGTCATCTCCGAGAAACTCGTGAGCGCGCCGTTCGTCCTGGTGGCCGCCATGGAAGGGCACGCCGTGGGCGGCGGGCTCATGCTGGCCTGCGCCTCGGACATCGTGCTGGCGGCCGAGGAGAGCCGCTACGGCGCGGTCTTCATGTCCATGGGCTTCACGCCCGGCATGGGCTGTACCACCCTGCTGGCCGAACTGGTAGGTCCCTTCATCGCCAATGAAATGATGTTCACGGCCAAACGCTTCAAGGGCAAGGAACTCTTCGGCCGCGGCACCCATATCAACTACATCCTGCCCCGGGAGAAAGTGCTGCCCAAGGCGGTGGATGTGGCCCTGCAGGTGGCGGAAAAGAACATCAAATCCGTTTACATCCTCAAGCGCGCCCTGGCCGCCCGCAAGAAGAAACTCCTCATCAACGCCCGGCACCAGGAGGATCTGATGCATGAGTTGTCGTTTTCGTTTCCGGAGACCAAGGCGATTATCAAGGAATTTTATGTGGAGTAATGTATGATCAAGATCGATTTCACCGACAAAACAGCTCTTATCACCGGGGGCACCAAGGGGATCGGCCTGGCCGCGGCATTGGAGTTCGCCCGGGCCGGGGCCCGTACCTACCTCACCTACAAGTGGGGTTCGGCCGACCAAAAGGAACTCGTTACCAAATTCGAGCGGGAAAAACTCATCCCGCCCGTACTCCTGGAGGCCGACGCCTCCCTGGAGGAAGACACCAAAAAGCTCCTGACCGAGATCAAGAGCAAAGAAAAAAATATCGACATTTTCATAAGCAATGTCGGGTTTTCGGCCCGGGTGCTCTCGCTTTCCGACTATAAAAAACGTTCACTCTACAAGACCCTGGATTACTCCACCTGGCCGCTCATCGACTATGTGAAAACCATCAAGGAGATCTTCGGCTCCTACCCGCGGCAGGTGATCGGCGTGTCCTCGGACGGGCCGGACCACTTCTATACCGGGTACGACTTCGTGGCCGCCTCCAAGTCCCTCCTGGAGTTCTTCGGCCGGTACCTGGCCATGCACCTGGAGGCCGAAGGGTCCAATGTGAACATCATCCGCTTCGGCATGGTCAAGACCGACTCGTTTATGGATATTTTCGGGGCCAAATTCTTTGAATTTATCAAGAAAGAAGGCCTTGCGGAGAACATCGTCTGCACCCCGGAAGAATGCGGCCGGGCCGTGTTCGCGGTCTGTTCCGGGTATATGGACGCCATGAACGGCCAGATCATCACCGTGGACAAGGGGTTGCCCTTCAGGGATAACCTGATGATGCGCTACCTGGAATCCCAAAAAAAGGGTTGACAAACAGGCCGGTTCAAGAGAAAAATAGGTAAAAAGCACGGAAGAGACTCCCACAAGCTTGCAAAATGCAATTGGGACCCGTACCGTAAGCGGCATGCCACCCGTTTCCAGCGGGATACGAGACAATCATGCCGCAATTTATAGGTTCAAAGGAGAACGACATGACAAA
>CAYQRT010000112.1:0-9306 GCA_964419695.1 uncultured Spirochaetaceae bacterium
GAGGCCGGCCAGGACCATGCGCGCCACCCAGAGGGTGATAATGTCGCGCGCGGTCACCAAACATGAGCCGGGATAATAGTAGTCGAGACAATTGTCACCGGCGCCGGCCCGTCCCAGCGGCGCCTGGTCTTTGTCAATGGGCGCGGTCTCCGGATCGGGCCAGCCCAGGGTGGAGAAGGGCCAGAGCGCGGAGGAGAACCAGGTGTCGAGCACGTCCGGGTCCTGTTCGAACGCGGCGCTTTCCAGGAGACTCGTGAGTTCCCGGTCGTCTTCCAACAGGCAGATTTCAATGCGGAGGGTGTCGTCATCCCGTCCGGGAAGGGAGGCGGCTTCGGCCGCGTGGGTGATCGACGACAGCACCGATTCGTCGGTCCCGACGATACCGGCGCGTACCGGGATTTTTTCGGCCCAGGCGGGGCGGGCGCTCGCCAATTTTTTCAACAGGGCCGGCAGCTCACGGATCGCCTCGGCGCGTGCGTATTCACGCGACCAGACGGGGATGCGGTGCCCCCACCAGAGTTGCCGGGAGACGGGCCAGTCGCGTTTTTCAGAAAGCCAGTCCAGGTAAGTCTTGGCGTAGCGGGTGGGATGCACCGCCACCCGGCCGTCCGTGACCGCGTCCATGGCGGCTTGCACCAGGCCCGGCGCCTTGAATTCCTTTTTGGTGCCGCGGCCCATGATCACGCCGCCGGGCGCGTCGCCCATCTTCACGAACCACTGGTGGGAGAGATACGGTTCCACCGGCGTCTTGGAACGGTCCGAGTGACCGACTTCGATTTCGTGTTCTTCTATTCTATTGAGCAGATTTAGTTGCTTGAGATCCTCCACGACTTTTTCGCGCGCCTTGAACCGGTCCAGCCTTTGGTATGGGCCGGCGGCCTCGTTCAGGGTGCCGTCGGGATTGAGGATGTTGATGATGCCGATGCGGTCCTTGTGCCGGGTCCAGACCGCGTAGTCGTTGTGGTCGTGGGCGGGCGTGATCTTGACACAGCCGGAACCCATCTCCGGTTTGGCCCACTCGTCGGCAATGAGCGGGATGGGGCGGTCCAGGAGCGGCAGCTTGACCTGCCGTCCGGCCTGGGCCATGTCGCGCAGCTGGACGAGGTGCGGCAGCAGGGTCTTCTTGCGCTCCCGTAGGGCGGCCAGTGCTTCTTTGGCCTCCGGTCCGGAAACGCCGGCCAGGGATTTGATTTTTTCGTCCAACGCCTTTTCCGGATCGGGGTGCACGGCCACGGCCGTATCGCCCAGCATGGTTTCTGGCCGGGTGGTGGCCACGATCACATGATCAGGCTCGCCCTTGGCCGGATTGATCACAGGATAGGTCAGGTGCCAGAAGAAACCGGCCACCTTTTCATACTCAATCTCATCATCGGAGATGGTGGTGCGGAGAAAGGTGTCCCAGTTGACCAGGCGCCGGCCGCGGACGATAAGGCCGTCCGAGAACATGCGGAAGAAAAACTCCCGCACGGCCCGGGCGCAGACCGCGTCCATGGTAAAGCGTTGGCGCTGCCAGTCGCAAGAACAGCCCATGCGCTGCTGCTGGCTGATGATGCGCGCCTGGTACTGGTCCTTCCATTTCCAGATACGTTCCACCAGACCCTTCCGGCCCACGTCGTGGCGGGTGAGGCCCTCCAGTTCCTTGAGGCGCTTCTCCACCACCGCCTGCGTGGCGATGCCCGCGTGGTCCGTGCCGGGCATCCAGAGCGTGTTGTGGCCGCGCATGCGGTGCCAGCGGGTGAGCAAATCCTGCATGCCGTTGTCGATGGCGTGTCCCATGTGCAGGGCTCCGGTGACGTTTGGGAGGGGCATCATGATCACGTAGCGTTCGTCCGGTTTCCGACCGTCGGGCACGGCGTGAAAGGCCCCGTCCTCCAACCAGAGCTTGGAAATTTCCGGCTCGATCTCGGCCGGGTTGTAGGTCTTGGAGATGGTGTTGTCTTCGGTCATCGGACGTTCCTTCTTTTCATTTCGGGAATGGACAACAGATTAACATACATTTATATAGAGAAACAACACTGGGATATGTATAGGCCGCTGGAAGTTATAGTTGGCAGGGAGATATTATAGAAACTTTAGCTCAATATCATCCGACGGGAATGCAGCCGTGTTTGACAAGCGTCCGGTCGCCGGGTTGAGTTGATGACGGAATCGGCCGAAGGGACTTCCAGGCTGACCATAGGTCCTCATAAGGTTGCCGTCAATCTGAAGGATATAGGAAATGAAGTATATACTCATATTTTGGTGAAGGGCGGGTCTTTCTATTTCTTTTCCGCCAGCTGTTTCAGTTCAAGCCGTTTTTTTCTGTACTCCATGATCGGATGGTCGGCGGGAAAGAGAAGCTCGCCGGTTCCCGTACCGTCGCTTTGGGGGTGCTGCGTGTTCACCACCCGCCGGTCCTGGTGGGCGATGGACAGGTTCATCCTTCCCCCCAGGAAATTGACCAGGCGGCGCAGGCCGGGAATTTTCAGGAACGTCTGATAGAAGCGCAGGTAAAGCAGGGTGTGGGTCTCGTCCACGGGTACGAATATGCCCAAAATTCGCACCTTGGAGGAGATGAAATTTTCCCAGAGATTGGGGAAGATGAGCTCCAGCTTGAACTCGCTGTCCGGCGGCGGTATGGGCACCTCATCGGGGCCGCGGGGCACCGAACCGTCATCCCGCTTATTGTACACATACACGAAAAACATCGTATCACCCTTCCATTCCACGCCCGGGCCCTCCACCAGTGTCCGGTGCCCCCGTCCGATGGTGTTGTGGTGGACGAAGGGCAGATGGGCTACGTCCAGCTGGTTTTCCATGACGCGCGTGTAATGGTTGTCCCAGGGGTCGCGGACGGTTTTCCAGCGGGTCATCTCCTTGAGGTCGTCGAAGAAGGGAGGCGGCGCCAGGTCGGCCGGCGGATTGCGTCCCCACCAGATCCAGATAAGGCCGTACGCCTCGTGCGCGGGATAGGAGGTCATGGCGAAGGCCGGAGGCACAAGGGCGTTTTTGCCGTTGGCGGGGATTTTGACGCACCGTCCGGAGGAGTCGTACTCCAGGCCGTGGAAGGGGCACTGAATGCGCCCGCCAATGCAGGTTCCCCCGGCCAGGGCGGCGCCGCGGTGGGCGCAGCGGTCGTAGAAGCAGACAGGCCGGCCGTCCGGTCCGCGCCAGAACACCAGGCGTTCGCCCAGGCGGGTGACGCCCAGCGGCTTTTTTTTGAGCTCCCTCGATTCAAGCACCGCGAACCATTGATTCCTGATCATGGGACGACCTCCTAAGAGTTAATTTCGTAAATAGTATTCCGATTGTCAACGCGCGATAAGGCCCTGCCTGCATGGGACATGAAGGAAAATGGTGAAGCATGTATGCGGTGCAATAATTAAGCGCCGAAAACAGCGGCCATAATTACGCCATAATCTTTTTACAATCTTTTAACATAAATTCTCTTTACATCAGGCCCCGAACGGGGATAGCGTGAGCGCATGGAAATGATATTGGAACGCCTGTTTTCATGGTTCACCATCGAGCCCTTTCTCACCCTGCTTATGATCATCGCCGCCCTGGCCTTATTTCTGCGCTCCTACCGGAGTATCGACCAGGAGAGCGCGCGGAAATTCTGGTACTGGTTCCGGAAGATCCTGGAATCGGTCGGGGTGACCATTCTCTTTCTCGGCCTGCTCTGGGTGGCGCGGGGCGTGCTTAATAACAATTACGAGACGTTCATCTCCGATCACGGCCGCGTCAGCCAGGTCAACTATGACAGCGTTCAGAATATTTGGGGCGGGGCCCAGGCCCAGCGGGATCTCAGAGTCAATCATTCCATTGAAAAAGAGGTTATGGAGGAATTGCCGCGGGAGGACGAAACCAAGCCGCCCCTTTATAAAAAGGCGCTCAAGCGTTTCCCGGTGGAACAAAACTCCGTTTTAAGCACCCACGCGACCGTGGAATTACGTTCCAATAAAAGACAGAAGGGGAGCGCCTTCTACAATGGATTCGAAACGTCCTTTGCCATTGAGTACCAGGTTCGGACGTCAGGACCGACGCGGTCTTCACCTTTCCCTTGCCGGACAATCAGGCCATTTTCAGCGATATCGTTATCCTGGTGAACGACAAAGACATCTCCAAAGACCTGCGTGTTTCTCCCACTCAAATCAATTGGAAAACACAGATGAATCCGGGCGAGACATGGGCGGTAAAGATCCGGTATCAAACCCGCGGTATGGAATATTTTTATTTTCAGATCCCCTCGCCCAGGCAGATCAAGGACTTTGACCTGAAACTCACCGCGCTCGACCTGCCCGTGGCCGACGTCAATTACCCGAACGGTTGCATCCCGCCCACGGAACCCATTGTCCCCACCCCTGACGGCCGGGGGTCGGTGCTGGAATGGAAGTTCAACAACACCATCACCACGGCCGGCATGGGGATCGCCCTGCCGCAGCCGGAACAGCCGGGCGAACGCACCTCGCTTATGCTGGCGGTCAGTCCTTACGGCCTGATGATGTTCCTGCTGGCCGTTTGTCTCACCTTCATTCTGGCGGACAAACGCGTCAACCTGCTGGAGATCGCCCTTTTGGGCGGCGTCTATTGCGTCATGTACATTCTGGCCGCCTCCCTCAATGACACGTTCCTCGGTTTCTGGGGATCGTTCATCGCCGGGGCGATGCTTACCTGCGGTTTATCATTTCTTTTCTCCCGAACGTACGAACCGCTGTATCGCGGCTGCCTCCTCGGGCTGGCCGGTTTTTTCAGTCTGGTCTATCCTTTGTTAAGCCAGTTCAAGGACATAAAGGATTCGCTCTCCGGGCTGGTCATGGTGGGAATGATCGTCTACCTGTTCTTTATGGCGCTGGTTACCCGTCTCAAAAAGAAGGACAAGCCGGCGGCGGGTTGATCTCTGCTGTACCGTATACATCCACCGGTCGACTCGTGAGGGCAATTCACAAGACCGAAAAACCGGTATACTGTTTCCCGGACAGCCTGATGCAATCGGCCGCGAAGGGAGCCGCCAGTGGAAGCGCATCATAGCCAATCGATCGACAACCTGACCGGCTTTATGCAAAAGGACGATACCATATTCGCCCTCATCCCGGGCGGTTCACTGGCGCATGGGTTCGCCAAAAGTGATTCGGATATCGATGTAACCATGGTGGTTTCGACGGAGGAATACCGGCGGCGGACGCGGGAAAATATACTGCATTACAATAACCGGGAACTGTGCACCTACCAGAACGGCTACATCGACGGCAAGTATGTTGATCAGGGATTCCTCGAGGCGGTAGCCGAGCGGGGCAGCGACCCGGCACGTTACGCCTTCCATAACAACCGGATTCTTATTTCCCGCCTGACCGGCGAACCGGCCATAGACGACCTGTGAGTTGCCAATCCGCCGTGCGGCCGGTACTATATGGGGGGAGGTACTGTAATGACTTCAGCCGTTAAGCCAATCAATCTCTTCTTCAAGCTGGTTCTCTGCGCATTTATTATCTGTGGCGTGGGGCAATCGCTTTTTCTGGCCCGGACCGGCCTGGATGTTGTTAATATCTTTTTCTACTTCACCAATCAAAGCAATCTGATTCTCTTGGGGGTGATGATTTTCGGTATTGTCCGCCTTTTATCCGGCAAGACTGAAGGACGGTTCGCGGCCTTCCTGCGCCATGGCTCAACTATCTGGATCCTCATCACCGGCCTGGTGTACCATTTTATGCTGTCCGGCGCCTCCCTGGCCGCCGGCCGTTTCAATTTCTCTTCCGTGGCTCTCCATTATGTGGCCCCGATCATGGCCGTACTGAACTGGATTCTCTTTGAGGAAAAGGGCAGGGCCCGCCTCGTCTACGCCGTTACCTGGCTGATCTATCCCCTGGCCTACGTGGGATTGAGCCTGATCCGATTGGCGATTGACGGCTTCTACCCCTATTGGTTTCTCAATCCGCTCAAGCCCCTGCCCTCGGGCACGGGGTCGGCCGGCGTCATGCTGGCCATTGTGGCCGGGCTGGTCGCCTTCTTCGGTCTGGTGGGCTTATTGATCGCGTTTCTGGACCGGTTGCTGGGGAAAAGAGCCAAACCGCCATTGACGGCGGATTGAGTGCCGGCGGCGTTACTCGGTCTCCAGCAGGGTGATCACGCCGGTGGAGCCGTCCAGCCGGATATGCTGGCCGGTGTGCAGGCGCGTTACCGCGTCCGTAACGCCCACTACGGCCGGGATGCCGTATTCCCGGGCCACTACCGCGCCGTGGGTCATCATGCCGCCCACTTCCGTGACCAGTCCACCAGCGGACAGGAAGAGCGGCGTCCAGGAGGGGTCCGTGCCCACGCATACCAGGATTTCGCCGGATTTCAGGGAGGCCTGGTGCGGGGAGAGGACCACACGAACCGGCCCCTCGACCGCACCCGGGGAGACCGGGCTGCCGGTCAGGGTCCGGCCGCCCGTGGACGGAATTCCCTCATAGAAGGCGCGTCCGTCGCTTAACAGGAAACGGGGCAGGCGGCGCCGTTCCTGCTCCCGGTCGAAGATCCGCCGCCGGGCGTGGATCAGGGCGCGCCAGTCTGAGCCGGGTTGTCCGGCGGTAAACCGTTCCAGTTCCCAGAGATTCAGGTAGAAAAGGTCATCCGGTTTATTCAGTGTACCGGCGGCTACGCCCCGCGCTCCCTCGGCCAGGAGGAAGGAACGGTAGACGTCCAGGCACTTGATAATGGAAAATTTGGGCGCTTCCCGGAAGCCGACAAAAAGAGTGACCCGGCGCACCGTCCAGCGCAGCAGCCGGACCAGGATAATGCCTCCCCGGGCGCGGCGGGCCAGCCGGAAGAGTTTCCGGGCGGCCGATTCCGCCTCAATGCGGCTGCGTTTCTGGACCGCGTCCGGATAGCGGTCAGGGTCCTCGATGGAAAGCATGCCGGCCAGGGAAGCGAACACGGGCAGGGGGTCCTCCCGCCAGCGCGGCCGGCCCATATCTATTTCGGAGAAGCCGCGCATGCCGTAACGGTCGAAGAAATCATCCAGCGCCCTGCGGGCCGCCACGGGCAGCGTACCGTCCCGCCAGGCCTGGGCGCATGCCGCAGCGTCCCGGCCCTTGAAAAATTCCACTGATTCGCCGTTCTCCCGGATACGGCGGGCCGCGGCCCAGAGACACAGGTCCATGGCAGTGGTGACGTTGTACGATGCGCCCCGGGTCACCGTGAGGCCCAGATCTTCACTGCCGCTCAGATGGCGGGACAGGCGGAGGAGGATGAAAAGCGGTCCCATCCCCGTGGCCACGCCGGAGATGACGGCGGGCATCAACCTATAGATAAGCCCGTCGAGGGCGGCCAGTGAACGGACGCAATCGGCCAGGGTGCGCCAGCGCCGTGCCCGGCTCACCACCAGCCGGTGGAGTGATTCAATGCGGGCGGCCACCTCGGGAACGGCCCGCGCCGCCCGCGCCCAATTGGTGACCATCATCCGGAAGATGGGAATGACGAACCGGAACAGCCGGAGAAAAGTGCGCGGTGTGGGCGGACGGGGGGGCGGGAAAGCGGGGTCGTCCTTGAGGCGGCGCAGGGCTTCCAGCACCCCGGGTTCGATGAAGCGCAGCACGACCAGCACCCGGCGCCCCAGGGTACTGCGAAGCAGGGGCGAAATGTCGATCCACAACCTTTCGCCCGCGGTGGCGGCCGTCGGCTGGGTGCGGTACGTATACTTAAAGCCGGCCCGCCGCGCGCCGGCCGAGAAGAGCATCTGGAAGATGTTGCGGCCCAGGGGCGTGAGCGGATCGAAGACGCCCTGCACGCCGGCGAACGAAAAGTAGGCGCGCAGGGGGGATGCGGGAGGTGTTTCGGGTACGGGGAAGAGGGAGGTGACGGGCCGCGCCTGCAGGATATGGATTTGTTCGTCCCGGACCGCCCATTCAATATCCTGAGGACCGCCCCAGGCCGCGGCGATACGTTGTCCCAGGGCGCAGAGCTCGCTCAGCCGCCCGTCCGCCAGCGCGGAGGAAGACATCCTCTCCCGGCGACGCTCCTCCACGCCGCCCGCCGCCCGCGGCACCACCACCAGCTCCTTCTTGCCCGCTTGTTGAGAAAGAACCCGGCCGGTGGAGGATTCCAGAATAAAGCGGTCGGGTTCGGTCCGGCCGCTCACCAGCGACTCGCCCAATCCGGGTACGGCTTCGATCACCGTTTCGCGCCGCGATCCGGAGAGCGGGTTGGCCGTGAACATGACGCCGGACCACTCGGCGTTCACCAGGGTCTGGACCACCACCGCTATGGCGACGTCGGTCTGATCAATGGTGTGAGAGGCCCGGTACGCCACCGCTCGTTCGGTCCAAAGGCTGGCCAGGCAGGACAGAACGGAATGAATGACGTTTTCTTCCCCGGTCACGTTCAGATACGTATCCTGTTGGCCGGCGAAAGACAATTCAGGCAGGTCCTCGGCCGTGGCCGAGGAGCGAACGGCGGCGGCCGGGCCTCCCAGCGCAGCATAGGCGGCCTTGATCTCCGCGGCGGCCGCGGCGGGCAGGCCCCCGCGCATGATCCGGTCCCGGATGGCGGCCGCGGCTTGGGCGACGGATTCCCGATTCGTTTCGTCCAACCCGCTCAGGGCGTCCAAGATGAAGTCTTCCAACGCGGTGCCTTTTACCAGGGATCGGTAGCACGCGGCGTTGACCACAAAACCGGGCGGTACGGGCAGGCCCAGGCGGCACAACCGTCCCAGGTTGAGGCCCTTGCCGCCCGCGTTCTCCAGGGTGAGGCGGGGGGAGTCGAAAGGAAGTATCCAGCGGCTTTCTGTTGCGGTTGGTTTCATCAGCGGTTCCTCCGGGACGGGTGGCGGCGGTCAGGGTGAGATTTCCGAAAGCGGGTCTTGTTTGAAAAAAACGGACAACTCTTCGTAGACACCGGGATAAAAGTGCGCCAACCGGGATGGTTGCTCAAAAAATGTTTCACAAGCCACGGCAAAGAACTCCACCGGGGATTCGGCGGCGTAAGGTTCGAGGGACGGTGCGCCGCCTTGAAGGCGCCGGGTGAGGTCCCGGTAGGCGGAGGAAAAAACGCGCTGCCAGCGCGCCGGATCGATGAATTCCCCCAGGAAGGGGCAGCCGTCCATCTTTTGATTGGAGAGATCGAGTTTATGAGCAATTTCATGAATGACCACGTTGTACCCGTTGCCCCAGCCCGAGGCCTCCACGTCCCGCCAGGAGAGGACAATGGGCCCGTAGGGGGTCACCTCACCGCCCAATTGTTCCACAAACTCGCTGACCACCATGCCGTTCCGCTCGCGGCGCAGGTGACGGTAGGAATGGGGGGCAATGAAGATTGTTTTAAACCCGTCCAGCCAATCCAGGCCCAGGG
>CAYQRT010000113.1:0-9278 GCA_964419695.1 uncultured Spirochaetaceae bacterium
GACGCCTGGGGCGTCATCTCCCCCCACGCCGGCTTCAGGTATTCGGGGGCCATCGCGGCGGCGGCCTTCAAGGCGGCCCGGCGGAGAACGGTACGGACCGTGGTGATCCTGGCCCCCCTCTACCGGACGGAGAAGGACGAGGTACTCTTTTCCGAATCGGCTCGCTTCAGGATGCCCACGGGCACTATCAAGGTGGACCGAAGGGCGGTGGAGGAGCTGCTCGGCTTCAGCACCCGGTTTCAAGCCGACGACATCCCCCACCTGGAGGAGCACGGTATCGAGATGCAGCTGCCCTTCATGGTCCGCCTTTTCCCCCAAGCGTTCATTGTGCCCGTGCTGCTGGGCCGGGTGCGGCGGGGTACTATCGTGACCCTGACGCGGGCCCTGGAGCATGTTTTCGGGGAACGGCGCCGGGACGTATTCTACGTGATTTCCGCCAACCTCACCTCGTTTATGCAGGGCGAAGCGGCCAGGACCGAGGCGCAGATCATTTTGGACGCGGTGGTCGCCGGCGATCCGGAAAGCTTGCTCAGCGCCCTGGAAACAGGTAAGATCACCTCATGCGGCGTACCGGCCATGGCCGTACTCCTCTCCCTCTTCGGCCGATCCTGCAGTGCGGAAATCCTGTCCAGCGGCAATTCGTCGGCGATCAATAAGAATTTTGGGGAGTTGGTGCATTATGCCGCCGTAGCGCTGTACGGAAAGGAGGCGTGAGTCGTGTCTTTCACATTAAGCACCGAAGAGAAAATCATCCTGCTCAGGACCGCGCGGATCGCGATTCTGGAACGGTTGCGGCTGCCGGCTGATGCCTTCCCGGAGCCCACGCCTCCCCTCACCGCCAATTGCGGGGCGTTCGTCAGCCTGCATATCGACGGCAACCTGCGCGGGTGCATCGGTTATATAACCGCGCACCAGCCTCTGGTAGAGACCGTCAAGGAGATGGCCTGTTCCGCCGCGTTTTCAGACCCCCGTTTTTCACCCCTGGAGTCCGGGGAAGTGAACGAAACGGAAATTGAAATATCCGTGCTTTCGCCGTTTACGCCCGTCAAAAACATGGCCGACATCGAGGTGGGCGTCCATGGAATCATGGTGCGCCGGGGCATGCAGTCGGGGCTGCTCCTGCCGCAGGTGGCCACCGAATACGGCTGGGACCGGGAGGAATTTCTTTCGCACACCTGCCGCAAGGCGGGGCTGCCGCCCAACGACTGGAGGAAGGGCGGCCTGGAAATCGAGATATTCAGCGCCGTGGTCTTTTCGGAAAAAGACGTGGGCCTTCGCTAGGAGATCGCAGGATACATGTATCGCTTCATGGACGCCGGTCCGTTCTGGGAAAAGGTTACCAGGGGAACTGAATTTGTCGCCTTCGACCTGGAGACCACGGGGCTGGAACCGGAGACAGAGCGCATCACCGAAATCGGCGCGGTTCGCTTCACCCTGGAACGCCCTCTTGAAAATTTCAGCCACCTGATCGATCCCGGCCGGCCCATCCACCCGGACGCCGTGCGCGTGTCGGGCATCACGGATGAGATGGTGCGGGGCCAACCCGCCGCGGCGACGGTACTGGAACCCTTTCTGGACTTCGTGGGCGCCGCTCCCCTGGTGGCCCATAACGCGCCCTTCGACGCATCCTTTCTCTGCCTGGCCTTACGTCGGGCCGGACGGCCCCTGCCCGCCAATCCGGTTTTTGACACGCGCTTGCTGGCCAAGACCCTCTGGCCGCATTTTCCCGGGTACAGCCTGGCCCGGGTGCTGGACGCCCTCGGTATCGCTCATGATACCCTGCACCGTGCCCTGGAGGACGCCGCGGCCTGCCGGGACGTGTTCGTGAGGATCGTGGAAAAAATAATGGATGAGAAATTGTTGACGAATGCGCTGCGCTTCCGCGCCGCCCTGCGCCTAACGGAAGATGATGTCGACCAGCCGGTTTAGGTAGAGCAAAAGCAGTTCGCGTTTCTTGGCGTCGGTAAGCTGGATGGTGGTTTCGGTCTTGGGCTGTTCCCCTTCGGCGGCCGCCAGTTCCCTGACCACTTCCCGGATGTCGGCGGCGGACTGGGTGTTGACCGCGGGTTGGAGAAAACTCGAGTACGTGAGACGCGATCCTTCCAATTGAGAGAAATTAAAACGCCCGGAGGAGTCGAGGACCCGGGGATCCACGCGGCCCGCCACGGTCACGGTTTCCCGTTTGCCCTCCAACTGGACGGTGCGCGTTCCCGCGATGTTGAGTTTGCCCGTGGGGTCGATGTCGGTAACGCGGGCCGACAGTTCGGTTTTAAGGGAGTACTTTCCCTTGCCGCTCACCGACCGGTTGTCTCCCGTTCGTCCCGACGGCAGAAAAGCGAAGAGGGACCCGTAATCGCCGCCGGAGAATTCGAAGGTGATGGATTTGTCGTCTTTGCTGGAAGCGGCGAAATCGAGACTGAGACTGGAATCGATGACCACCGTCACGATGTCGCCGGCCCGGTATGCGCTGCTTCCGGCGATGTATCCCTGGAAATTATCGTCCCAGAGACTCTCGGCCGAAAGCAGGCCGCCTGAAAAGGCAAGGGCGCATACAAGACAGGTTATTTTCATACTATTCTTCGCTCCTCTATCTTTATTATCAGCAGGAACGAGCATTACATTTAACGCAATTTCTTCTTATGGCGGTTTTTCCTGAGCTTCTTTTTGCGTTTATGCGTGGCAATCTTATGGCGTTTTCTCTTTCTTCCGCACGGCACCTGGTCATCACCCCTTTCTTTGTAGGAATATATGTACGCCTGAGGTCATTTTGAGACTGGAGGCTATTATGTGGAAACAAGGGGTGCGAGTCAAGGCCCGCCGCCCAATTCTTAATAAGGACCGCTTGTTTTAGGCGGAAATGGAGAGAAAATCGTCCACTATCCCGGTAATTACCTCGCGTTGTCCCGGATGGAGCCAATGCGTACCGGGAATTCGCCGGAAGAAGGTCATCTGGCGTTTGGCGTATTGAAGAGAGTGTAGTTTGATTGCCGCGCGGATTGCTGCGATCTCTGCGTTCTTTCCCTGGACGAAAAATTCACGGTAACCGATACCACGCATCCCCGGCGTGGTTGGACCGTAGCCGCGGGCGCGCAGCCGGGACACCTCCTCCGCCAGGCCGGCGGCGAACATCGCGTCCACCCGCCGTTCGATGCGTTCTTTCAGTTCCTCCTTGGGCAGGGTCAGGCCGATGGACAGAAAACGGTATTCATCTCTGGGAACGGTTCTGAGGCGAAATGACGAGAGGGGCTTGCCCGTCTGGCGGATGACTTCCAGGGCGCGGGACACGCGATAGCCGTCGGCCGGATGAATACGGGAAGCGCCTGCCGGGTCCAGGGAGGAGAGTTCCGCGTGCAGGGCCGCGCTGCCCTTTTCTTCCAGTTCCCGCTTGACCTCCGCCCGGATGGCCGGGTCGCTGGCCGGGGCGGCCGGGAGCCCGAACACAAAATGGCGGATATAAAAGGCGGCGCCGCCGGATACCACGGGAATCATGCGCCGTGCGGTTATCTCGGCGGCAATCCGGTCGGCGGCACGGACGAAATCGCCCACGGTAAACTGCTCGGTAGGCTCCAGAACGTCTATCAGGTGATGGGGCACGCGCGCCACTATTTCATGATCGGGCTTGGCCGTGCCGATGGAAAGGGATCGATACACTTGTTCGGAATCGGCATTGATGACTTCACCCCGCCCGGCAAAGAGCGAGGCGACCAGATCGGTCTTGCCCGCCGCGGTGGGGCCGAATATAAGAATAACCGGAAGGCTATTCCTCGAGCTTGTACTCAATCTTCTTTTCTAAAATCTGCTTGATGGCGAGGGAAACGATCTTCCCGTGATACCTGGCGATCTCCTCGTCCCCCGACACGCTCAACTGCATGACCCGTTTGATCACGGCGCAGGTCAGGGCGTACATGTTTCCTTTTTCAGCCACCAGCTCTTTGAACGGAATGATCACGCGCATGCTCCTCTGTTCGATAGGTCAACGAACATCTTCATAGCATATATAGAGTGTTCTGTAAAGGTGGCGTGGAAGGTACGAAATGAAAAGGCGGGGGCGGGGCGGGCTTGCCGGGCGCATTTCGTGGCCCCCCTAGGCCGGCGGGAAGCAGGCAACAACCGCAATCGCCGTCCCCGGAATTACGCCAAGCCCGGGGACCGAACCTGCTCCACTATCTTGTCAGCGATGGCGTACTGGTCTCCATCTTCCGTATTGATGATGAGATCCGCGAAGGAGTAGTCGTCATTGTCTATTGTGTACAGACTCAAAAATCTTTGCCGGTCGTTGGCGTCGCGGACCGCGGTTTCGGCCATGACCCGTTCGATATCTTTGCTCTCCCGGCCGGCGATGCGTTGGGCGCGGACGCGCGGGGAGGCGGTGAGATAGACTTTAAGGGTGGCTTCTTTCAGAAGCCAGATGGCCAGACGGGATCCGAGCACGCAGCCGCCTTGCCGGGCCAGGTTCAGCTGTTTTTCATCCAGTTTCAAGTCCCAGGAAGTGTCACGGGAAGCACGGGCCATCATCTCCTCGAAACTGATGCCCAGATCCTCCGCGTAATTGTGGAACGTGTAGTTGATCAGCCGCAGATCCAGCTTTTCCGCCACCAGGCGGGAGACGGAGCTGTTACCGCAGCCGGACTTGCCGGACACGGCGATCATCAGGTTACTCGACATTGCGCAACAACTCCCTCAACCGTTCGATGATTTCCTTGCAGTCGATGACAATGGTGTTCACCTCGGTCACGTAGCTTTTGGAACCGATGGTATTGATTTCCCGGCCCAGCTCCTGGCAGAAAAAATCGAGTTTCTTGCCGATGGTCCCTTCACTCCCGTAAATTTCACGGAAACTCTTCAGGTGGGACTCCAGGCGCACCACTTCCTCGTGAAAATCGCTTTTAAGAAATAAAGCGGCAATTTCCTCCATAACCCGGTTTTCCGCCGGTTCATTGCCCAGCACTTCCTGAAAACGCGTTTTGACGTGGGTGGTTATTTTTTCCTTGTACACGGGTTCCAGCAGTTTGATGTCGGCCAGCCGGCGGTCGAAGTCATCCAGGAGGCCCGTAATGGTTTTTTGGGTATGCTCGCCTTCCACCCGGCGGGAGGCGGCGAACTGCTCGTACGCACCCGCCAGAAGCGGCTCCACGATGATCCAGTATTTTTCGATGTCCGTGACCGTGGACGACTTGAGGATGCCCTCCAGGCGAAGCAGATGCGCCAGGTGCACCTGGTCGTCGATGCCGGCGGCGTCAAGAAGATCGCTCAACGCCTTCATGTTCGCCTTGACCGCCTCGCGGTTGACCACCACCTCGATCGACTCGGTGAAGTCACGCAGGCGGATATAGACTTCTATGCGGCCGCGCAGGAGACGCTCGGCCAGGTAGCGGCGGATGCGTTCCTCCAGTTTGGAGAGGGAGGACGGCAGGTTCATTTCTATTTCGAGATAACGGTTGTTGTACGATTTGATTTCCACCGTGGACGTCCAGTCGCTCGTGGTCTTTTCGGCGAAACCGAATCCGGTCATGCTGTTCACGCGGGTGCTCCTTTATGTGTGAAGGTGTGGTAGAGGTCCCGGCCCAGTTTCCAGTTGTCGCCCGCGCCCATGGTCACGAACAGGTCGCCGGGCCCAAGGTGCTCCGCCAGATAAGGAACGGCGTCGGAGGTTTCCGGGAAGTAAAGAACGGACGGGTGGCGGGAGCGGGTGCGCTCAAAAAGCGTTTCCCCGCTGACCGTACCGTCGAACGTCTCCCGGGCCGAGGCGTAGATCTTGTGGAGGATGACGTGGTCGGCCGCGGTGAAACTGGAGGCGAAATCTTCGAGCAAGGCGGCCGTGCGGGAATAGGTGTGGGACATGAAATCGACCACCAGCCGGCGGTCGGGATAAAAACGCTTCAGGCCCTCCAGGGTGAGGCGGATGGCCGTGGGGTGATGGGCGTAGTCGTCCATGAAAAGCACTCCCCCCGCTTCACCCAGGATCTCGGAACGGCGGCGCGTGCCGGTGAATCCGGCCAACGCCTCTTTGACCCGGTCAAGTTCGGCCGGGCCCAGCGCCCGTCCCGCGTCGGCCGCCAGGTCGGCGGTCAGGGCCAGGGCCGCGGCGGCGTTGAGCACCATGTGTCGACCGGGCAGACGCAGGACGAATTCGTGCGAAAATCCACTCAAACGAAAGAAGCTGGCGCCCGGCTCGCAGCGCAGGTTGGTGACGCGCCAGGGGCCCGCGGCGGCGGATCCGTAGGGAATGTACCTGATATCCGGACGGCGGGCGCGCAGCCGGGAGACCACCTCCCCCACTCCCGGATCGTCGGCGCAGTGGATAAGCGCGCCCTCCGGAGGGAGACGGAGACCGTACTCCGTAAAGGCGTCATAAAGATCGTCCAGGTCCCGGAAGTAATCCTGGTGGTCCGCCTCGATGCTGGTCATGATGATGCGCGCTGGATGGAAATAAAGAAAATGGCGCTGGTACTCACAGGTCTCGGCCACCAGGTAACGGTCGCCCCCGCCGTAGGTGAACCGGTTGTCCAATCCCGGGACCTGGGACCCGACCAGCACGGTGGCGGGCAGGGAAAGCGCTTTGACCAGCGCGCCGACCAGGGCGGAGGTGGTGGTCTTGCCGTGCACGCCGCTGACTCCGGCCGAGCTGTACCCCCGCGAGAGCTCGCCCAGGGCGGCCGGATAGACCAGGCAGGGAACGTGCAGGGCGGCGGCTTTTTTCAGTTCCGGGTTGGTCGCCGGCGCATAGGCGGCGGAATAGATGACCAGGTCCACGGCCGGGGTGACCGCGTCTTCATTGAAGCCCTCGGTCAACCGCATGCCCAGGCGGCCGAGGATTTCATCGGTGAAAAAAACTTCCGGCGTGTCCGACCCGGAAAGCCGCGCCCCCCGGCGGGACAGAATTTCCGCCAGCGCGGTCATGCCCACGCCTTTGGCGCCCACCATATGGACGGTTTTATCTTTTACTCCCTCGCCGAGGAGCGGTGACACCATGGGCCTCTTCCTTTTCTGTGGTCGCGCGTCAGCCGTGCGTCGCGGAGGACGCGGCGGCGGGGCCGGAGGCGGCGCTAGTTTGAGATCTTTTCCAGAGACAGCGGTTCCGGATCCTTTTTGCGGGGCTTGAGCCGGAAGGACACCGCTCCGTTCTTGACGTCAATGATGATCGCATCGCCCGTGGTGAAGGCCCCCTTGAGCATCTTGGTGGACAGCGGGTCCTCGATCTCCTTCTGCAGGGTGCGGCGCAGGGGGCGGGCCCCGTATTTTTCATCGTACCCTTTTTCGATCAGGTATTCTTTGGCCTTTTTCTTGAAATCAAGGGTGATCTTCAGTGATGTGAGCCGGTCTTCCATTTCCCGGATGAGGATTTCCAGGATCTGCTTCAGGTGCTCCTTCTTCAGGCTGTGGAAGACGACGATCTCATCCACGCGGTTGATGAACTCGGGGTTGAAGAGCCGCTTCAGCTCGCTCATCGCCGAGTTCTTGATATCGGCGTAATTCATGATGCCGTCCTCATGGCGGAAGCCCAGGGCCGAGTCGCGGTTGATGTCGCGGGCCCCGGCGTTGGAGGTCATGATGAGTACGGTGTTGCGGAAGGAGACATTGTGTCCCAGGTTATCCTGCAGCTGGCCCTCTTCCAGGATCTGCAGCAGCAGGTTGAAGACGTCCGGATGGGCCTTCTCTATTTCATCGAGGAGGATGACGCTGTAGGGGCGGCGCCTGATTTTTTCGGTCAAGAGGCCGCCTTCCTCGTAGCCGATGTAGCCCGGAGGGGCGCCCACCAGGCGGCTGACGTTATGCTTCTCCATAAAATCCGACATGTCGATGCGGATGAGCGCGTCCTGGTCGCCGAAGAGGAATTCGGCCAGGGTCTTGGCCAGCAGGGTCTTGCCCACGCCGGTGGGCCCCAGGAAGATGAATGACCCGAGCGGGCGGCGGGGAGAACTCAATCCCGTGCGCGAGCGGCGGATGGCGGCCGCCACGGCGGAAATAGCCTCATCCTGGGCGATGATCTTTTGGTGCAATTCCACCTCGATGTTGAGCAGGCGCTCCGACTCCTGCTGCACGATGCGGGAGAGCGGGATGTCGGTCATTTCGGAGATGACCACCTGGATGTCGTCCTGGGTGACCACGTTCTCCTCGGAGGAGAGGTTGGTTTCCCAGGTGGTTTTCAGTTCCGCCACGCGTTCTTTGAGGTTGTGGACGGTGTCGCGGATGGAGGCGGCCTTCTCGTAGTCCTGGGTGTTGACCAGGTTGATCTTCTCGATGGTGAGTTTCTCGATCTCTTTTTCCAGTTCCAGCAGTTCCTGGGGGCGGACGCTGTTCTTGAGGCGCTTGCGGGCCCCGGCCTCGTCCAGCAGGTCGATCGCCTTATCCGGCAGGTGGCGGTCGGTGATGTAACGGTTGGAAAGCATGGCCGCCGATTCAATCGCGGGCACCGTGTAGGACACGTGGTGGTGATCCTCGTAGCGGCTTTTGATGCCGTTCAGGATACCGATGGTCTGTTCGACAGAGGGTTCCTTGATGAAGATGGTCTGAAAGCGCCGTTCCAGGGCGGCGTCCTTCTCGATGTATTTCTTGTATTCATTGAGGGTGGTGGCGCCGATGCACTGGAGTTCGCCCCGGGAGAGGGCCGGTTTGAGCATGTTGGAGGCGTCAATGGCGCCCTCGGCCCCGCCCGCGCCGATGATGGTGTGGAGTTCGTCGATGAAGAGGATAATGTTCTCCGAGGAAGCGATTTCCTTCATGACGCGTTTGAGCCGCTCCTCGAATTCGCCCCGGTACTTGGTGCCGGCCACAAGGGAGGCCAGGTCGAGAATGAGCACGCGCTTGCCGATGAGCACCTCGGGCGCGGTGGCGTCCACGATGCGCTGGGCCAGACCCTCCACGATGGCGGTCTTTCCCACTCCGGGATCGCCGATCAGGACCGGGTTGTTCTTGGTGCGCCGGGCCAGGATCTGGATGACCCGCTGGATCTCCTTGGCCCGCCCGATCACCGGATCGAGTTTCTGTTCCCGGGCCAGTTCGGTGAGATCGCGCGAGAACTCGTCCAGGGTGGGCGTCATGCGTTTGCCCAGGGTGACGGATTTCTTCTTGAAGAGGCCGGATTTGTCGCGCATCTCGGAGATGCCGCTCATGCGCAGGATCACCTCGCGGAAGGCCTGAGCGTCTATGTTGTATTTGCTCAAGAAGCGGGAGGTGATGCTTCCCTGCTCCTTGACCGCGGCCAGAAGCAGGTGCTCGGTACCGATGTATTCGTGGCCCATGGTTTTGGCCTCTTCGGCCGAGATCTCCAGGAGCTT
>CAYQRT010000114.1:0-9271 GCA_964419695.1 uncultured Spirochaetaceae bacterium
CCTCTTTTTTGGCCAGCAGGCGCGCGCCGACCGCCATGGTCACGGACAGCACCGTCGGCATGGCCACGGGGATGGCGGCCACCGTCAGCACCAGCGCGAACTGCAGCGTGGTGAGGATCGGGTCGTCGCGGAAGAGCGCGACAATGACGATCACCAGCACCAGAGCCGCGGCCAGAAAGATCAGGTAGTTCCCGATCTTCAACACCGCCCGCTGGAAATGGCTCACGGTGTGCGCTTCCTGTACGAGTTGCGCGGTTTTCCCGAAATAGGTGCGGGCGCCGGTGGCGTACACCATCGCATTCGCCTCGCCCTGGCGGATGATGGAACCGGAGAACACGGGCTCACCGGCCGCGCGAGAGGCGGGCAGTGACTCCCCCGTCAGCGCGGACTGGTCCACTTCCACAGGGTCGCCCTCCAGGAGGCGCGCGTCCGCCGGCACGATGTCTCCCAGACGCACCCGGATGACGTCGCCCGGCACCAGGGCGCGTGCCTCCGGGGTGGTCCATTTTCCGTCGCGTTTGGCCCGGGCCGTGACGGCCAGCTTGGCCTGGAGCGCGGCAATGGCGTTACCCGCCTGGTGTTCCTCCCAGAACCCGACCACGGCGTTGGCCATCAGCAGGAGCAGGATAATGGCGAAGTCCGGCCAGTGTTGCGCCACGCCCGACAGGATCACGGCCGCCTCGATCATCCAGGGGATGGGGCCCCAAAAATAAGTGAGAAACTTGAGAAACGGATTGATTTTCTTTTCAGCTATTGCATTCGGCCCGTATTGGGCCAACCGCTTTTCCGCCTCGGCCCGGCTCAAGCCCTCCGGCGACGACTCCAGCCTGGCCTGCAACTCCGGCATGGGCAGTGATTTCAGTTCGTCCTGCCGGTGGGAATTCCCTTCCGGAAGCGGGAGGTGTGAACCGCGATGTTTCATAACGGGTGTTCTCCTTTGCGGACGGTGTGTTGTTTTTTAACGGGCGGGTCATCCCCCCGCGTTCACATCGCGGCGGGGCTGGGGCGGCACCGACCATACCACCACCTACCCACTCGCTCACCACGCAGGTCATTTGGTCACCGTATCCTCGACCCAGTACCCCCGGCGGCTGTAGTGCCCGTGCAGCCTGTGTTCATAGTCACGGGTGATCCCGGATTCATCCGTGTATTCCGGCGCCTCCTTGACGGCGTCACGGGTGAGGGTGACGAAGACCTTGGCCTCGCTCCAGCTGACGCGTTCGATCCAGCGCGGCGAAATTAAAACCTTTTTCCCCGGCAAAAAATTCCGCGTATCGACGACCAGGTAACGGATGGCCCAGTTCTCATCGTCGATGATAAAATCGGCGACGTGGCCGATCTCGCCGTCCTCGGCCTGAAGGTAATGGCCGGTGGCGTCGTGCGTGCTGTGCAAATGGATATTCCGTTCTTTACCGCCCTGGTTGGTCGTCTTCCGTTCCAGCCGTTTGCGCAGGATCGCGGGAAAAGGCCCCCACATGTACGGGCCGCCCCAATACTCGGGCCACCCGTAAAAGCCGTGGAAATCCTCCTCGAATTGCCGCGAAACGGGTTGGTCGGTTTCCAGGGGGGGGCTGTTCTCAATCTGCTTTTTCGTCAGGTCGACGGTAATATGGCGTTCCTTGGTGTTGACGCCCTCCAGCGCGTACGGGGAGATCAACACCTGCCGGCCCTTGAGCCAGCTCCCGGTGTCGGCGACCAGGTAGCGCACCGCCCAGTGACGGTCGTCAAAATAAAACTCCTCAACGCCGCCGATTTCGCCGTCGTTGGCGTGCAGGGCGTACCCTTCCAGTGTCTTGGCTTTGATAAACATGGAGTGCTCCTTTTGCGTACGGGCATATGTTCGTTACGGCCGTTTGCCGGCGGGCGATCCTTGGCGGAAGCGTACGGCGCCGATCGACCTGCGCCGTCATCAGACCACCCTCCGGGCGTTGGGGCCGGGCGCGGGCGCTGGTGTATTCCCGGGGATCAGGCATGGCTGGTGCGGGTTCGACGCTTTTTGATTTTTTTCTTGGCGGTGAATGCTGTTTCCGAATGGTGTTTTCTTTTTTACATTACCCATAACGCTTATCTGTAATATACTCAAATATACCCAGGAATAAAGTGAAAGATACGAAAATAAAAAATATCAATGTGTAAGGCTCCCCTGTTGACCGCCTTGTCCGCGCGCGAGGGGATGGCCCGTATGCCCGGCGGGCGGCCCGTCGCCGGTCCGGGCGGATGTCCCGCGGGGACGGGGCGGCTCAGGGAATAATTTCCGCCGTCAGTCTTTCCGCGGCAGGTAATGTCTTATGATCAGAGCCACTCCGGAGAGATCGTTCGTCCATTGCTCGCTCGGGTACGAGCCGATTTTTGTTTTCAATTCCCCAAAGGCCTCGCTCATGGCCGGGAAGACGAATTCGGTTTCGGCCGTGGTCATCTTCCTCCGGGCGGCGGCGGTACTGTTTTTATTATGGTAATTCTGCAGGCGGTCCTTCAGATCGATCAACCGCGATCGCGCGGTGTTGCGCCGCTCGTGCGACAAAGGCTGTATGGAAATGATTTCCTTGAGATTCTCAACGTCGTCAAGCAGGTGCTGCAGAAAATCGAACGCCCCCTGATTGCTTTTAATATCGGACATGCATTACCTCTTTCGGCATTAACAAGTGGTATAGTATACCACAAATAAGCCTGCGCTGCAACGTGAGCGTGCGTCATGTTGGGGGGCAGGCGCGCACCCGTTTGTCGGCGCGGTGCCGCCCATCCGCCTTCCCGTCCCGGAAATTCGGTAATCAATGGACTCTGGCGGCATGAGCGCGTATATTTGACCAGGGAGTAAAAAATGTTGCAAAACGATGAAACACAAACAAAAATTTGCCTGATCTTCGGCGGGGATTCCGGAGTGGGAAAGGCCGCCGCCCTGATGCTCGCCCGCACCGGTTGTACGGTGGTCATCGCCTGCCGCGATCAGGAGGCCGGTAAGGCGGCGCGGCAGGAGATCATCGCCGGGACGGGGAACAAAGCGGTCTCCCTGATCCCGTGCGATCCATCGTCCCAGAAATCAATCCGCGCCTGCGCCGGCCGGTTTATCAAAGAATACCCCAAGCTCGATGTGCTCATTAATAACGTGGCCAATTTCGATATTTCCCTGGTGCGGCCGGTATTGACGGAGGACGGGAGGGAGCTCATCTTCGCGATGAATTACCTGGGCCCTTTTCTTCTCACGCATCTGCTCCTGGGTTCGCTTAAAAACGGCGGGGCCTCGCGCGTCATCAATATCGTGTCCCGTGGTCTTTCGCTGTATCCCCTCCTCACCATTGAGTTCGACAACCTGAACAGCGAGCGCCGCTACAGTCCCGCGCACGCGTATCACCATGCGAAACTCGCGCTCGTCATGTTCACCTACGAACTCGCCGTGCGGCTTAAGGAGACCTCCACCCTAGTCAATTGCGTCTGGGTGCCTAATGAAAAGCTGGGGAACGACCTCCAAATCAGGATATCGCCCCTGAAAAAGTGGCTTTATTTGATGCAAGCGCGGAGCGATTTTTCCCGGGAGGATATGGCGGAGCTGTATCTCTGGCTCGCCACCGCCGCGGACGCCGGCAGCCTGAACGGGCGCTGCATCGATGAAAAGCGACGCATTGTACGCACGCCCAAGAGTTCGTATGACGAATCCGTCCGGCGGCGTTTATGGCAGGTCAGCTTGCAACTGACGGGGCTGCCCTCCTGAAAACGGCTCAATCCTCCGTTTGAGCACCGGCGGGAAAGCGGGCGCTGCCCGGCTACCCCGCGTTAAAAACGCGACCGAAGCCGCGCTTTTTCTCTAGATGGGCAGGTCGCTGTCCCTCGACTTGATTGGCGGGACGCCGGCCATTTCTCCCATCACGTTGACCAGATCCGAGCCGGTGGGAACGATCAGCTTGGTGTTCTGGCGAAGTCGATGGCGCGGCGGTCTCCTAATGCAGCGTCACTCTGTTTTTCCCGGCTCGTTTTGATTCGTACAGGGCTTCATCCGCCAATGTGACGAGCCGCTCGATGACGACGGCGCTCTTCGGACAATTCGACACGCCCAGGCTGATCGTCACCCCGCAATCGGATGTAAAGTATGCCTCGACCAGCTTTCTGATTCGTTCCGAAATTTTAACGGCTTCCCTGCTTTTCGTGTACGGCAGAATGATCGCGAACTCTTCGCCGCCGTAACGCGCGCAGACGTCCAGATCTCGTTTTGACTTGCTCAGGAGCGCTCCCAGGCGCGTCAGTATTTCATCCCCCCTTGAATGGCCGAAGCAATCGTTTACCTTTTTGAAATCATCAATATCAAGGATGATGAAGGAAAAAGGCGTTTGGTACCGATTGTAGCGGTTTATTTCCTCTTTGATTTTGATGAATAAATATGAACGGTTGTATAATTTGGTCAGGCCGTCGCTTGATGACAATTCGGCGATTTTCCCAATGAACGCCTCGCCCACCAATTTCGGGTGTTTGATGCTGTTCTTGATATGGGTGAGGTAGTCCAGCGTGGCGACCGTGATTTCGACATTCCTGTTTAAAATCCGGGACAGTTCGTATTTATGCGTTAAGATATCGTTCCAAAGCTTTTTGGAATCATCTTTGAGGAACACCTGATGGGTGATATAGAATAATATTTTGACGTAGAGATCATCGCCGGTTTCTTCTCTGAGGCGTTCGTATAACCGCTCGTCTTCCGCGGTGAGGGGGCTGTCTCCCGCGATTCCGGAAATAAATTCGGAGGTAAACATACTGTTGTTGAGTATTTGAAACAGTTGGTCATTGATGCTCTGATCGCTTCTATCATCCATTTTCAGCTCCCTTCCGCCGGCGGTGTACACCGGTGCGGCCGGCTTCGCCCCGGCGTCAAGCGGCGTGTTTTTCGGTGATCGGTTTATCGACGTATGTTCGTTATGGCCGCCCGCCGGGGCCGCCTTGAGGAATCGCCGGTCTCTGTGTTCTTTCGATTGGAGCGAACGCTGATTCATTTCCGGGAATCAGACCCGGCGCAGGCAGGTGCGACGTCTTTTGATCTTTTGCCGGGTGATGGATGATTTTTTCAAATGCCGCTTTATTTATTATGGTAGACATAACACGTATGTGTAATATACTCAGGAATGGGGCAAATGAAAGTAAAAGTCGCATAAATGATGCGAAAAGATATGTTGCATGGCGCCGGCGGCGTATGCCAGGCATCGCTTGACCGTACCGAAGGAGGCAGGGATTATGGAACAGCAGCGGAACGTGGTGAAGGTGATCAGGGGCAAGCCGACGATCGAAGGGGCGGGCGTCCATCTGCGCCGGGTGTTCGGATTCGCCGAGGTTCCCGGGTTCGATCCGTTTCTTCTCCTGGACGATTTCCGCTCCGATAATCCGGACCGGTACCTGCCCGGATTTCCCTGGCACCCGCACCGGGGGATTGAAACGATCACCTACATGCTGGAAGGAACCATTGAGCACGGCGACAGCATGGGCAACAGCGGCGTTATCGGACCGGGAGACGTGCAGTGGATGACGGCCGGAAGCGGCGTCATCCATCAGGAAATGCCCAGGGGGAACGCGCGGGGACGGATGGGCGGTTTTCAGCTCTGGGCCAATCTCCCCGCCGCGCACAAAATGATGGAACCGCGGTATCGCGAAGTGAAGAGCGGACAGATACCCGTGATTGAAATCGCCGACGGGGTCACCGTCCGGGTGATTGCCGGCACCGTCAACGGCACCAGCGGTCCGGTGCGGGATGTCGTTACCGAACCGGAATATCTCGACGTAACGGTCGCTCCCGGCAAAACGTTTTCCCGCGACGTCCCGGCCGGCAAAACGGTATTCGCCTACTGCATCGCCGGCCGGGCGATTTTCTGCAGCGCGGAAAACCCGCTTGATTACGCGTTTGAGGGGAGCGGTTATTTCGACATGGAACGCGACCGGTCCATCGGCGACGGGAACCTCATCCAATTCGGCGCGGGCGTGGGGGTGACGGTCGGCGCCGAAAAGGAAGCGGTCCGCTTTCTGCTGCTGTCCGGCACACCGCTGCGCGAACCGGTCGCCTGGTACGGACCGATCGTGATGAATACGCGCCGGGAGCTACAGACCGCCTTCGATGAATACGAACAGGGAACATTCGTCAAAAATCAGCCGCAAACGGCGGGGGATGAGAACGATGGCGGGCGGGAGAAATAATCTTCGGCATCGAATCGGGCAATGAGAAGTCATTTTTTTGGAGGTTGGCACCCGCTCCGGTCAGTACCGTCTAGAATGACCGGTCAAGGTTGTCATGGCCCGCCCGATGCAGCCGGCTTCTTCCATGATTAAATATTTGTATTCACGCCGGAAAATGACTATCTTGATTCAAGAAGTCATTGTTGCCCGTTTTTTCGCCTCCCATAAAAAGACGAAAGACCATTGTGTAACGAGGATGGAAGGCCATTGCTTCCGCGTGTGGTCTGCGCCGGCGGGGCAGCGGTTGAAGCAGAAGAAGTGCAAAATGTCATTCACGCATCATCTGTTTATGGAAAGGAGAGAAGATGAAATCCGAATTATTGGAAAGATTTTTCCAAAAGGTAAAACCTCTTATCGCGGTGCTGGTCATCGGCGGGATTTTGGTATTGATACTCGTTTTTTCGAGTTTCTTCATCGTCGATCCCCAGGAGGAGGCGGCCGTGCTGTTGCTGGGCCGGTTCTCCCGGATCGTCGGTCCCGGCATGCATTTGAAACTGCCCTTCGGCATCGAGCAGAACCTGAACGTTCCCACGCAGCGGGTGCTCAAGGAGGAGTTCGGTTTCCGAACGGAACAGGCGGGGGTCGTGTCCACCTATTCGCCGCGGGATTATCCCGAGGAATCCACCATGCTCACCGGGGACCTCAATATCATCGACGTGGAATGGATCATTCAGTACAGGATCAAGGACGTGAAGGCGTGGCTCTTCAACGTGGAGGACCGCGAGAAGACCATCCGCGACATTTCCGTGTCGATCATCAACATGCTGGTCGGGGACAGGACGATTTTCGACGTGATCGGCCCGGAACGGGCGAATATTGAAATCCAGGGCCAGGACCTCATTAATGCCCTGTTCAAGAAATACAACCTGGGCGTCACGGTCACCACGGTCAAGCTGCAGAACATCGTACCGCCCAAGGGCGAGGTGCAGGACGCCTTCGAGGACGTCAACAAGGCGATCCAGGACCGGAGCAAGCTCATCAACGAGGGCAAGGAAGCTTATAACAAAGCCATACCCAAGGCGAGCGGCGACGCGGATAAGACCATCCAGGTCGCGGAAGGCTACGCCATTGAACGCGTCAACCGGGCGCGCGGCGACGTGTCGCGGTTTCTGGCCGTGTACTCCGAGTACCGGAAATCTCCGGAAATCGTCCGTACGCGATTGTACTATGAAATGTTCGATGAAGTGTTCGGGAAAAGCGACGGGGACACCGACCTGATCGACAAGAACCTGAAAAACTTTCTCCCGCTCAAAAACCTTTCCCCGGCGCCGCAGAAAGGGGGCTCGGAATGAAAAAGCTTTTACTCGTGATTGTTCTTTCCCTGGGATTAGTGGCGTTGTTTTTCATCATCGGACCCTTTTACATCCTGACCGAGGGTGAACAGGCCGTGATCGTGCGTTTCGGTAAAATAGAACGGATTGACACCGAGGCCGGCTTCAAGTGGAAAGTGCCGTTCATCGACACCGTGTCGATCTATTCCAAAAAAATCCAATCCTGGGACGGATCGGCCCAGCGCCTGCCCACCTCGGAAAACCAGTTCATCTGGGTGGATACGACCGCGCGCTGGCGCATTACCGACCTGAAAAAATTCTATGAATCGGTCGGTTCCATCACCCAGGCCCAGTCGCGCCTGGACGACGTGGTGGATTCGGAAGTGCGTAAGATCATCGCGCGCAATCCCCTGCGCGAGGCGGTCAGGAACTCCAATACCATCAGCGAAATCAAGCGGGCCAACATGTTCACCGGCCTGATGGGCGAAGACCAGGATACGGAAACTCTCTCCTCGATTTCCACGTTCGCCGAGATCCGGTACGAACCCGTGACCGTGGGCCGCGAGGCGCAATCCGTGGCCATGCTCGAGGAAGCGCGCAAAATCACGCCGGAATACGGCATCGAGCTGATCGACCTGATCATCCGCCAGATCAAATATTCGGACGATCTCACCCAGAGCGTCTATGACCGGATGATGAAGGAGAGAAACCAGATCGCCCAGGCCTTCCGCTCCGACGGGGAAGGCGAGAAGTCCAAATGGATGGGCCAGATGGAACGGGAACTGCAGCAGATCCAGTCCACGGCCGTGCGCAAGGCCAAGGAAATCATGGCCAAGGCGGACGCGCAGGCGCTGGACATCCGCAACTCGGCGTACAACCGTGATCCGGCCTTCGCCGATTACTGGATGGCGCTGGAGGAATACAAGGCCTTGCTGCCGAAGTTCAACAAGACCCTCACCACCGAGGCGGATTTTTTCAAATACCTGTACAACCGGCGGGGGAGGTAGGCCGGAACACGGTTGCGGTCGGTACTCAATCGCACAGGAATATGAAACCAAAGGCTCCCGGGAACGCGTCCGGGAGCCCTTTTTTTGAACACACCTTCCGGGGTTGTATGATTTCCGGATTACGCGTCCCAGGGTCTTTTCTTGTCCGGATTTTCCGGAGGAGGGGGCGGCAGGAACTCCTGAAATCTGTAATATTTTATTTCCCGCGCCATATCGAAATCGGCCGCGGCCTGACCGCCGCGCACGCACTCATCCAGTCCCGCTTGCGCCTTGTCCAGCGGGATGTTCAACCCCACGGCCACCGCGGATACGGTGAGCACGCCGCGGTGTTCGCGCGCCAGTTTGAGGACGCGGACGGCAATCATCGGATCGATCTCCTCGGCCGGCCGGGTACGTATCCTCAACCAGAAACGCATTTTGGACAGCCACCCCTTTTTGTCGGGAATAAGGGCGAATGCCCCCGCCGCGACCAGCAGCACCCCCGTCACCAGCGCGGATACGCCGACGGTGGGGACCGGAATGGGACTGAAAAAATCAATGATGCTGAGACCGCCGAGTATGAGAAGGCCGTAGCCGACCACGCGGCTGATTCGTACGGGTGGTTTGTTTTTTTTCTTCTTCTCGTTCATGCGCGTCGTAAGTGGCCCTCAAAAAACTTCAAGTCCGGCCAACGGGTTCTTCAGACACCCAAAGATACTGGTATCGTTATAACACACCGTTGACGCTCCCGCAAGGACGCGCCTCCGGAAAAGCCGGCCGGGGTCCGTAGCGCCGTCTCTTCAGCGTCATTGT